>JAGQSZ010000009.1 GCA_020439285.1 Microthrixaceae bacterium | reverse complement strand
GTGAACATCCACGCCGAACAGTTCGCTGTCCCAGCCCGTCAACTGTTGATCCAATCCGCGGGCCTGCGCGTCGTCGTTGCTGACCGGCAGGGCTGAACCCTGCATCCACTGCGGTGTTTCCAAGCCTGCGATGTCGCAGAAGGTGGGGGCCAGGTCGATCAACCCGACCGGGGATGTGACTGTTGCGGCGGTCACCTGTCGTGACGGCGCGGGACGCCAGATGAGTGGGAGTCGCATCAGTGAATCCACGTGGTAGGGGCCTTTGAACAACAGTCCGAAGTCGCCCTGGAACTCGCCGTGATCGGTAGTGAAGATCACGTCGAGGTCCTCGCTCCAACCGCGGGCGTCGATCGCTTTGATCACCCGGGCGATCGCCTCGTCGACCAACTCGCATTCGATGGCGTTGAGCGCGTTGATCTCACGGACCTGATCGGCTGTCAGGGTTGCTGGAACCCACGAGGCGGGTGCCTCATAGTTGGAGACCAACTGCCCCTCGTACCACATACGCCAATGGCGAGGTTTGGTATCCAAGAGGCGTTCGCGTTCCGCCGCGGACTCCGGGTAACCGGCTGGAAGAGGGACCTCGCGCCAGTCCACCCGATGCAACTCGGACTGCGGCGGGTCCCACGGGTGGTGGGGATCGGGGAAGCTGATCCAACAAAAGAAGTCGTCATCGTTGGATAGCCCACCCAACCAATCGAGTGCCCGATCGGCCACCCAGTCGGTGTGATAGATCTCGCGGGGGATCGGGTTGTGTTTGGTCTGTGGGCCACCCGAGTCGCCGTAACCATCGGCGTTGACCTCCAGGCGGGAATCGAGCACCGGGTAGTAGCTGCCCATGTGTTCGGGATGGTTCTCACGGATCCACTGCGAATAGTGGAGCCATCCGGTCGCACCGTGTTGGGAGAACTCCATGTGTTCGAACCCTCGGTGAGGACCGATGCCTCCGCCGAACTGTGCGTCGTCGACGGTCGGGACCTTCATCGACGCGAGCATGTTCTCTGCATAGCGGCCGAGCGGGTCCAGGAATGGTTCGAAGTGCGGCTTGCCGAACAGCGAGGTCCGGAACCCGGCCTGGTGCAGAACGGCCGCCACTGACGGGGCATCGACAGGTAGCGGCACGCCGTTCATCCAGACCCCGTGTGTGGCGGGGTGCTGACCGGTGATGATCGTCGAACGCGACGGCATGCACACTACGGACTGCGGAACGGCACGTTCGTAGCGGATGCCCTGAGCGGCGAGCCCGTCAAGGGTTGGCGTGCGTCCGACGGTCGCGCCGTTGCACCCGAGCGTGTCGTAGCGCTGCTGGTCAGTTGTGATGAAAAGAATTCGTTTCGCCATTCAGATCACTCCTCGGTTCCGTCAAGGATCCGTTCAACGTTCTCGAGTCCCTCACCTGCTGCCCCACCGAGCACCAGGGCCATGACCGCTGGTTCGGCGTCGGTCCCATAGATCGCCATGCACTGATCGTCGGGCAGTTCGATCACGTCTACCGTCGCAAGGTGATGCGAGAGCACACCGCCAGCGATCCGGTACTGCAGTCGGCGCAACAGTGGATCGAGGGTGATGATCTCCTCGTTCAGGCTCAGACCGGCTCGGGTGGTGACCGCTCTGGTGCCGATCACGCCCGGTTCGTCGGAGTCGGAATAGACACAGGTTGCGATACCCGGGAACCACCTGGGTAGCGACTCCGGATCCCCCAGGATCCCCCAGACCGCGTCGGCACGGTGGTGGATCAGACGTTCCCGTCTAACAGTTGCCATGAGAGTGATACTCTCAAAAAATTGGTCAACATGTCGGGATTCCTGTAGCGGCCCTTCGATTCCTGTCAGGTGGTGGCGGTGCTCGTCGCTTCCGACGGATCAGAAGACGAGTCGTGACGTAGGCTCGGATCGACGAGCAAATTCGCGACGCAAGGGGTCAGGAACATGGGAAAGATCGCGAAGCGATCCGCCAAGGCGCAGGAGAATCTGGAAATCATCGAGACCGCGTTGGAACGAACCCAACAAGCGCTCCGAGCAGCCGAAAAGGCTGATCTCGCGGCGGCCAGCGTCGCGAAGAAGTCACGCAAGTTGTTCAAGTTGGTCTTGGTGTTGAGCGTCATCGGTGTGGCAGTACTGATCGCCAAGAAGCTCCTCGGCGGCGGATCGAACACCACCCAGATCGCGCCACCTGTTACTACCCCGACGAGAAGCGCGAGCACGTCCTCGACGAATAATTCTGCGGCAACCAACGGCTCGGTCGGATCCAACGGAAAGTCCGCAGAGGACACCAAGGAAAAGGACCCGAATCTCTGATCGGTGTTTGATCCGACAACCAGCGGGTCATTGTCCTAGATGAAGGTCGCCCGGCGGCCTGTAGTTTCACGTTCCCAGAGCTTCGGAGAGTCATGACCCAAGGTGTTCACGTCGACGCCGAAATCGAACTCCTCGACCGAGCGAGCATTGATGTGTGGGCCTCGACCGAGAACCTGCGCATGGTGCGTCTGCTCATCTCGGCGTTCGGCACGAACCATGGCGCGAGCGTCGATGATCTCGAGGATCTGAGAATCGCGACCGACGACATGTGCGCGCATCTGATGGCGCATGCACCAACTGGTGGACGCCTGATCGTTCACGCCGCAACAATGCGTCTGGGTGAACAGAGCCCGGTGTTGATCGGAGTGCACGCCCAGGTGGACCGAGCCGAGAACGTGCGTGAACTCGACGAGATCGTCGCTTTGATCATGGGCGCGGCTACCGACCGTTTCGGTGTGGTGCATGGTTGTTCTGCTGCCCAGCCGACATGGAAAGTCGAACGAGTCGACGGAGCAGACGGAGTCGGGCTAGCGCTCGATGAGCCCGCCGAGTCGAACGCTGGTCAGGCGTCGGTGTTGACCGGTTGGTTCTGCCGTTCGCTACACGGCAGCGATCCGGGCTCGGATCCGGCCCAATGACGATCCACCGCCGATAGCTGTGATCGAAGAGCGAGACGAAGAGGCGATCCAACGGGTCTTCCTGCGGTATCGACGCACCGGAAGTGTCGCGCTTCGCAACGAACTAGTCGTTGAATACATGGACCTGGCATCAGCCATGGCGCATCGGTTCCGTAACCGTGGTGAACCGATGGAGGACCTAGAACAGGTCGCCAGGTTTGGGCTGATCCGGGCCGTTGAGCGTTTCGATCCCGAACGCGGAGTGCCGTTCCCGGGTTTCGCGATCCCGACGATCCTGGGCGAATTGAAGCGCTATTTCAGGGATCGGACATGGAGCGGTTCAGTGCGGCGATCGGTCAAGGAACTCGTCCCGCGGGTCCGCTCGGCGATGGAGGACCTGGAGTTCGAACTCGGTCGTTCCCCCCGTCCCGCCGAGGTCGCCGAGCATCTGGGCATGTCGGTGGAGGACGTGATCGAGGCGCTCGAAGCCGGTCGTTGGTACAAGGCACGATCGCTGTCCACCCCGGTTCGTGAGGGCGGCGAGTCGCTCGGTTCGATGATCGCGAGTGGCGAGAACCAGATGGATGCAGCGACCACCCGGATGTTGGTGTCATCGCTGGTGAGCCAACTCGATGAGCGCAAACAGAAGATCATCCACGGGCGGTTCGTCGACGAACTGAGTCAGGACGAGATCGCTGCACGGCTCGGTATCAGTCAGATGCACGTGTCGCGACTGTTGCGAGCGGCGTTACAGGAACTTGCCGAGATGAGTGACGGCAACGGGTCTGACGGAACCAACGTCCCATCGGCCTGAGACGGTTCAGTCGGCGCCGAGTCTGCCTACTCGACGGATTCGTGACGGTGTTGGAACTTCCAAACGATCGCAGCGTTTATGAAGATGATGATCGAGGCGTACAGCATCGTCCGCCCGAACGCGTGGCTGAACGCCGCTTTGGCCTGCTCCACGATCAGGGCGGCGTCGGCTGAACGGCCGGACTTGCCCATCTTGCCGGCCGCTTCGAACGCTGCGACGATCGAAACCTGCGCCTGCTTACGGAGTGGTTCCGGGAAGTTGGCCAACCGGGATGCGATGTCGTTCTGGTAGGCGATGTTCATGATCGACCCGAACAAAGCGATCCCGAGCGCCCCGCCGGTCTCTCGGGACAGATCATTGACAGCTGAACCGACACCGGCCTTGGCCCGGGGCACCGAGTTCATGATCAGAGTCGTTGACGGAGCGGTCGTCTGACCGTTGCCCAACCCGACCATCGACAGGCCCAACAACAACATGGCAACGCTCACCGTCGGCGAAGCAGTAAGGCCCAGGAGCACAAGTCCGGATCCAGATATCAAAAGGCCCGAGGCGACCACGGCACGGGCTCCGAAACGGCCGACGTTCATCCCGCTGATGGGAGCGCCGATGAGTGCGAAGATGCCCACAGGCAAACCGATCATGGCCGACTCGAGTGCCGAGTAACCGTGGCCCAGTTGTAGGTACTGCGTGACTGCGAAGTAGAGGCCGAACATCGCCATGAACTGCAAAGCGATGGTCGAGGATCCGATCGAGAAACCGCGTTGGCGAAAGAGCCGCACGTCGAGCATCGGGTGATCGGTGTGGAGTTCCCACCACGCGAACCCGGCCAACAACACGATGGCGACTGCGCCCACGCCGATGATTTTCGGGTCGAGGAATCCGTACACGGGTGCTTCGATGATCGAGAAGATCAGGGCGCCGGTTCCCGAGATGGCGAGCACCACTCCGAGCGGGTCGAGAACGGCGTCCTTGGGATCTGACGAGTTGGGCACCAGCCACAGCCCGGTGATCAGAGCGAGCAGGGCGATCGGAGCGTTGATCATGAAGGTCGATGACCAGGTCGAGTTGATCAACAACAGTCCTGAAAGCACTGTCCCGAGAGCGCCACCGAGCCCGGCGAACCCGGCCCAGATTGAGATCGCCTTACGGCGGTCGGCTGGTTCCTTGAACACGTTGGCCAGGATCGACAGGGTTCCCGGCATGATGAAAGCAGCGCCGAGTCCCATGAATCCGCGTGCCACGATCAGGTGCCAGGTCGCGGTTCCGAACGACGCAGCGAACGCAGCGAGTGCGAAGACCAGAAGTCCGCCCTGTAGAGCGGTCTTGCGTCCGTAGCGATCCGCAAGCGCGCCTGCGGGGAGCAGCAAACCGGCAAAGACCAGGCCGTAGATATTGACGATCCACTGGAGTCCCGTGGGACTCGATCCGAGTCGTTCGCTGATGTCTGGTAGCGCGACGTTGAGTGATGAGTTGCCTGCGACGATGAGAACCAAGCTCAGGCACAACACGGCGAGCGTGTACCAGCGCCGTGAGTGGATCCGCATCTCTTGTGGTGTCAGAGATGCGGTGGAGTTCGGGTCGCTCAATGTTGGCTCCGGTGTTGAAGGGCTCTTGGACTCTACCGAGTGCGTGTCACAGGACAATCATCAGATCGCCTGGCGGTAGCCGAAGAACTCGTGGTCCTCGTTGTAACCCCCGAACCCGCTGCCGATCTCGCTGAACTCTGCGATGAACTCGATGCTGCGAATCCACTTGACCTGCTTGAAACCGAGTTCTACCTCGTTGCGCAGCCGTAGCGGAGCGCCATGGCCAAAGGTCAGAGGCTCGTCGTTCATGTCATAGGCGAGCATCGTCAGCTGATAACTCATCTCGTTGATCGGGTGGGCGTCGTAGTAGGGGCCTCCGTCGGCGCCTTCACCGAATGAGTAGAACACCACCCACTTGGCCTCGCTCGAAGGGTGGACCAGATCGAGAATCGTCTGCATCGACACGCCACCCCACTTTGCGACACCGGACCATCCTTGGATGCAGAAGTGCTGGGTGATCTGTTCGTGGTGGGGAAGTGCATGCAGGTCAGCGAGGCTCAGTTCCACCGGAGAGTCCACGAGTCCCCCGATCGCCAAGCGGTAGTCCTCGAAGTTGCCCTCGGCGAGATGTTGGTATTCGGCTGAGTCCGGATATCTGCCGTTGTGCCAGAAGTACGGGGAGATGTCGGCCTCGCTGTACTCGCCGGGAGCGGAGTCGAGGTGCTCGAAGAGGTGCTCGACCGGGCCGATGATCCGCCGGCCGGTTCGTTGGACTAACCGAGGGTGGCGAATCGTGAACGGAGATGCCGAGAGCCATGTGATCGCAACAAAAGCCATTGCGATAGCAAAGACAGAGAACCCGAGCCACGAGTTGGAATTGCGTGCGGCGAACATGTGGTTGAGGTTCACGAGCATGCCCGTGGTGAACACCATGGTCACGTGGATGACGATGAAGAACACGAACCAGGCCATGACCAAGAAGTGGAGCGAGCGGGCCACCTGGATGCTGAGCACCTTGCTGATCCTCTTGAAACGAGTCGACAGCGCGGGTGACATTCCGAGACCGCTCAACAGGGCCAGCGGTGCTGCGATGAACACGGTGACGAAGTAGGCGATCAACTGCAGTCCGTTGTAGGCGACCCAACCGTGTTCGGTCGGCCAATCGAGCGACGCGTACTGGATCGCTGTCGACAACGCGTTCGGGAAGACCTCCCATGAGGTTGGCACCAAGTGTTGCCATTGACCCGTCGCGAACAACAAGACGTAGAACAAGATCCCGTTGGCCAACCAGATGACGTCGACACCCAGGTGCCACCAACGTGCGAGACCGATGGTGTGGCGGGTGCCCGGCAGACCTACATGGCGGGGTAGTCGGACAGAGTCCTCCTTGGCTGTCCACAGGGGATTCTCCGGAACAGGCTTTTGTATGCGAAACCATTCCTTGCCCGGTGTGCTGTGCCGGGTCCAGTAGAGCCGCGGGTGATCAGCCAGGATCTGCCAACCTGACCGGATCATGAACGTCATCAGGAACAGATTCAGAAAATGTTGCGCGTTCAACCACCACGGGAAGCCCGGGTTTGCTCGCGCTCTCGCAGTGATCAGCGTTCCGGGATGATTGGTGATGAAGCTCTCTACCGCCGGGATGTTCCGCAGACCCTTTGCAGCGGCGACCGACGCGATCACGACCACGAACCCGAGCGGCAGTAGCCACAACAGGGCGAACCAGCGATTGCGACCCACACGGATCCGCGGACCGATCCCGCCGGTCTGTGGAATCGACCCGGCCCAAGTCTCTAGATCGACGCGATCCTCGCCGAGCGTCAGAGTCGGCCGAACCGGATCGGAGGGTTGCTTTGTGTCGCGAGGTTCGGTCGGTTCGCTCGGTTCGGTCACAGCCATCTCCACACTGCTACCCAGATGTGGAGTTGTTCAACCGATGGTGTCTCGGGCGGCTGAACGAGGACTGCCACATCTTGATTGGATCACAAAACGCAATTTGAATACATATTTTGCAAGAAAGTTGCGATAATTTACTTGTGAGCAATATTTGTGAGGGTCAACCAGCTCCATCGGTCCTGTTGGCCTTTCGTGCTGAGAACGCTCGATCGTTCCGTGATGACATTGAGCTTTCGCTACTTCCAACTGCGATGTCTGAGCCTGGAGTCCCTCGGCAGGTACCTTGGCGCGAGGGCGGATCGACCCTTGATGTCCTTCCTGTAGCGGGAGTGCTCGGAGCAAATGCTTCTGGGAAGTCCAATCTGCTTCGAGTCATGAATGACATGCGTCGTCTGGTCCTGACATCCTTTCGGCTTGGCGTTCCGACTGGCGGAATCGAACGGCATCCGTTTCGTCTAGATGACTCCTCGGAGCGACCGACACGCTTCGAGGTGGACCTGATCGTTCGCGGTGTCCGCTACGAGTACGGGGTTACCTTTGATGATGACAGGGTCCTTTCAGAATGGGCCTTCTACTTCCCCAAAGGTCGGGCGAAGCTCCTCTTCGACCGTAACGGCGACGAAGTTGACTTCGGCAGCGATGCTCGGCGCAGCAGCCGTGCTGCATTCGACATGTTGCGTCCAAACGCGCTGTTCCTGTCTACAGCGGCTTCGTCCAATCATCGGGCCCTGCTCCCACTTTTTGAATGGTTCCACCGTCATCTCCTTCTCGCTGAAGTTGACACTCAGAACCCTAGGCAGGCGTTCACGGCTCAGATGATGGAGGACCCTGAACGCAGAGCTGGGGTTATGGCGCTGCTTCGAGCCGCTGACCTGGGCATCACTGGTGCTATCCGTCACGAAGTGGATCCGAAGGCGAAGGAGCGCGTCGCCAAAGCTCTCCGGAATCTCGCGGGCGAGACCGATGACTCCGAATCCGATTTCAATATTGAGCTTGGATCATTGGTCAGACTCACGCATCACAGTCCAGAGGGGGACCTGCCGTTCCCTCCCGAAGAGGAGAGCCTTGGCACTCTCGTTTGGTTCGGACTTGTTGGACCGGTTCTTGATGCACTCGACAGAGGTGTCGTCCTGCTCGCTGATGAGCTCGACACAAGCTTGCACCCTGCGTTGGTGCGACAGCTGGTTCGGTTGTTCCAGGATCAGTCGACCAACCCGAGGCGGGCACAGCTGATCTTCAACTCACATGACGTCACCCTTCTAGACGCGGATAGCCACTCACTCGGGCGTGACCAAATCTGGCTCACCGAGAAGACCAACGATGGGGCAACGAATCTGTACTCGCTTGCCGACATGAAGCCGCGCAAGAACGAGGCAATCGAGAAGCGGTACCTGGAAGGTCGCTATGGCGGTGTTCCTATTGTGTCGTGGACCGAGTTTGAAACAGCAACGCAACTGGTGATGGGTCGAACACGTCAAGGCCAGTGACGTGGGACGTCGTCGCAGTGAAGGTGGTTTCATGAAGCGTGCTGGGGTCGCTGGTACCGACGACCCTCGTGACACGGCACGACAGCTACTCGCGGCCGCGAAACAAGCAGAACGAGGGATCACCTTGGACGTCGAAGCTGCGATCACTGCCTCAGGCGCCACCAGAGCACGAGCAGGATCGGTTCTAAAGACCGAAGGCTCGCTCACCCGAAAAGTCGCAGCTAATCGGGGTTTTCGGCGGCGGCCTGAGCGGGTGAATGACGTGATCCGGTACACAGCAGTGATCGACCACCGAACCTATTGGTCTGGTGGCGATGAACTCCTAGCTCTACTTCGCGTCAGGGGCTATGAAGTGGTGAAGGATCTCAATCTATGGGACCTGCCTGGATACAAGGGGCGCAATGTGACCGTCAGGTCATCGGGCGGACAACTATTTGAGGTGCAGGTCCATACGTCAGAAAGCCTGCAAGCCGCGGAATCATCCCATTACTTTTACGAGCAGATTAGGGACCGCTCAACGCCCAAGGCCGTGAGGCATCTGCTCAAGGATGAATCCGACGCGACCTTCGCCACGGTTCCCATCCCTGAGCGACACGGGTAGAATAATCTCATGAGGTACTGGTTGATTACGGACTTCCCTGACGATGACGTAGTCAGCGTGGGCCGCGGCGATCATGACAATCCCGAGAGCTTCGAGTACTTCGATGTCGAGATCGGTGAGTGGACCGAGTCGCCGGATCTTTGGGTCTGGGTGCAAACGGATCCCGGATACGAATCAGTCGATGAGGTCACCGCCTTGGCGGAGGTCGAGCGTATCCGTGCGACGCTCAACCGCTCGGTGTCTGCCTGACCCTACGGACAACACTCTCTCGAACGCAGCGCCCCGGCCGAACGAGCCGGTAAACCTGTGACAGGCTCGCGGTATGCAGGTCCACCTCGTCGACGGCACCTATGAGCTGTTCCGCTACTACTACTCGCCGAGCGGTCGGCACGTGAACGCGTCGGGTGAGTCGGTGGGGGCAGCTAGGGGAGTGCTCCGGTCCCTCGTCTCGATGCTCGAAGGTGGAGCGACGCATTTGGGTGTCGCGACCGATCACGTCATTCAGTCGTTCCGCAACGATCTGTGGGCCGGGTACAAGACCGGCGACGGAATCGACCCGGACCTGTTCTCGCAGTTCCCTCTGCTCGAGGACGTGGTTGAAGCACTCGGTGTGACGGTGTGGCCGATGGTCGAATACGAGGCCGATGACGCGCTCGGCGCGGCGGCTGTGAAGGCAGCGGCTGATGACCGGGTCGAGCGAGTCCTGATCTGCACCCCGGACAAGGACCTGGCGCAATGCGTCGGTGGCAAGGTCGTCCAATTCGATCGACGAGCCGATGAGATCCGTGGGCCAGGAGAGATCCTCGAAAAGTACGGTGTGGAGCCAGCATCGATCCCCGATTGGTTGGCTCTCGTCGGGGACACGGCGGACGGGTTCCCGGGGCTGCCCGGCTGGGGAGCAAAGACCGCTGCCGCGGTCCTGCGGCGCTATGGGCATCTGGAGGAGATTCCACACGAACCAGGTCAATGGGACGTGGACGGTGTCAGAGGCGCAAAGAAACTGGCGGCTACCCTCGCCGAGCAGTACCAGAACGCTTTGTTGTTCAAACAACTAGCGACTCTGGCAACCGACATCGACGTCGGCGAAGTCGACGATTGGCATTGGAGCGGCCCCACCGATGACCTGGCGGGCTGGTGTGAGCGACTCGACGCGACCGATGTCCTCAAACGGGTCGACAAGCTGATTGGCTAGAGCGAGCCAGCCCGCGGGTTCCTGCCCGCCACACGTCGGCAATGATTGTCGCCATGGCTTCACCGAAGACGGTTCTGGAGATCGACGGAATCGAAGTTCCGATCTCCAATCCGGACAAGGTGTTCTTTCCGGCGACGGGGTTGACCAAGCTCGGTCTGATCAACCACTACCTGTCGGTTGGGCCAGGGGTCCTGCGTGGCGTGAAGAGCAGGCCGACGGTGCTCAAGCGGTACCCCAACGGTGCCGAGGGCGACTTCTTCTTCCAGAAACGGGTCCCCGAGAAACGTCCCGAGTGGCTCCAGACGGTGACTATCGCTTTCCCGTCAGGAAGGACCGCGCTCGAACTGTGCCCGGTGGACATGGCTCACATTGTCTGGGCGGTCAACCTGGGTTGCATCGACCTGAACCCGTGGCCAGTGCGCCGCTTCGACGTCGAACACCCCGACGAGTTGCGTATCGATCTTGATCCGATGCCCGGCGTTCCGTTCTCCGCAGTGCGCGACGTGGCCCTGCTCGCCGGACAGGTTCTGTCCGAACATGGGCTTGTCGGCTGGCCAAAGAGCTCCGGGTCCAGAGGGATCCACATATGTGTCCGGATCCATCAGCTCTGGGACTTCACCGACGTCCGCCGCGCAGCGCTTGCGCTCGCAAGAGAAGTTGAACGTCGAGCGCCCGATGTCGCGACGAGTGCATGGTGGAAAGAGGAACGGGGCGAGCGGGTGCTGCTCGATTACAACCAGAACGCGCGGGATCGCACGGTCGCATCGGTGTATTCGGTTCGGCCCACACCCAATGCCAGGGTGTCAGCACCGGTGCACTGGGATGAGGTGCCGACCATGGAACTCGACGATTTCACTGTCGAGTCGATGCCTGAGCGTTGGGCATCCGTTGGTGATCTCGAAGCAGGCGACGCCGCCAATGGAGTGCCGGGGATCGACGGATCGGCCGGCTCGCTCGCATCGCTGCTCGAACTCGCCGCACATGACGAGGCCGGCGGGCTTGGCGACGCACCTTGGCCACCGAACTTCCCGAAAGTCGAGGGCGAGGCACTACGTGTGGCTCCAAGTCGACGGAAGAAGGACAAGAAGGACTGATGGGCCGTAGGTCGCGGGATCAGGTGAAGATCTGGCGGTATTCGAGCGGTGCTGGAATCTCTACCTGGTCATAGGTGCAGTCAGCTGGCGACTTGTCCGGCCGCCACCGGATGAACCGGGCCGGATGGCGGAAGCGTCCGTTGGTGAAGTTCTCATAGGTCACCTCGACCACCAGCTCGATCCTCAACGGGGTCCAATCTGATGAGCCTTGACTCCACCGACTCGGCGCACCGGGCATCCGTGTCCCTTCGGTGTGCGCCTCGGCCTTACCCCAGTGGGCCCACGGATGATCAGCGATCGAGTCGAGTTCATAGGGCGATAACTCACCCACCATGGTGCGCCGCTGCGAGGTGGAGAATCCGCTGCACACCCCGATGTGGTGCAGGCCCGGAGGCATTGCCGGACCAGATGATTCGGCATCATCGCTGCCGTAAAGACCGAGCAGCAACGAACCGACACCACCGGTCTTGTGCAGCCGGTAACCCGCAACGACACAGTCGACGTTGCGGTGATGCTTCATCTTGAACTGAACGCGTTTGTCAGAGACATAAGGACCATCGAGAGGCTTTGCCACCACACCGTCGAAACCCGATCCTTCGAAACGCTCGAACCAGTCGCGGGCAACGTCGGCATCCCTGGTCGCCGGGGTCAGATGGACAGGTCCCGATGCCGATCCCAAGAGCTGTTCCAAAGTGCCGCGACGTTCGGCGAAAGGCAGGGGTCGAAGGTCCAGATTGTCAAGAGCGAGGATGTCGAAAGCGACGAAGCTCGCCGGGGTCTGCACAGCCAACTTCTCCACTCTGGAGCGGGCGGGATGGATCCGCTGGCTCAACAGATCGAAGTCGAGTCCGGTGCCCGTAGACACCACGAGTTCGCCATCGATGACACAGCGATTGGGAAGAGCGGCCTTCAACGGTTCGAGCAGCTCGGGGAAGTACCGGGTGAGTGGCTTCTCGTTACGGCTCGTCAGTTCGACCTCGTCGCCGTCACGGAAAATCAGGACTCGGAACCCGTCCCACTTGGGTTCGTAGAGGACATCCCCGATGGGCAGTTCGGTCACTGCCCTGGTGAGCATCGGTTTCACCGGGGGCAGGACTGGTAGGTCCATGATCAAACGCTTTGCGATTCGCAGTTCGGGGCTGTCGAGTGACCGTTGCGGGCGACGACCTCCAAAAGGTCGTCGATGAGTTGCTCGGGGTCGGTCGAGTCGATCAGCACCGACCTTGCCCGATCCGAGATCAACTTGCGGTCACGTCCACTGTCGAGAAAGGCGATCAGATGGTCGTAGTAACCCTCGACGTTGAGCAGTCCGACGGGTTTGGAATGCAGTCCGAGGTACTGCCAGGTGAGCACCTCGAACATCTCTTCCATGGTGCCCAACCCGCCGGGCAGGGTGAGGAAGCCGTCGGAGAGATCGAACATCATGCGTTTTCGTTCTGACATGTCCGCCACGACCCGAAGGTCGCTAAGTCCCGAATGAGCTTCTTCCATGTCCACCAGGTGCTGCGGGATAACTCCCGTAACGTGTCCGCCGCCGGTCAGAACGGCATCAGCGACCATTCCCATGAGTCCGACGTGGCCACCGCCGTAGACCAGGTCTGCGCCGCGGTCCACCAAGAGTTTTCCGACCGTGGCGGCCGCTTCGTGGTTGGCGGGATCCGACCCTTGGCGTGACGCGCAGTAGACACAGATTCGGGGTCGGGAACCGGCTTGCACTCCCGAAACCCTACCGGTCAGGTGGTCCCCAATGACACGGGCTTTTGGGTGAGCCCCGTTCCACCGCTACTTTTCGGATATGCAACAGCCGATGAGGGACCGTGTAACCGACCTGCAACAGCGTCGTGAACAGGCCATTCAGCCAGGGTCGGAGCGGTCAATCGCTCGTCAGCACGAACGAGGCAAGATGCTCGCCCGGGAGCGGCTCGAGTATCTGCTCGACGAAGGTTCGTTCAACGAGCTCGACATGCTCGCCCGCCACCGGGCCGGCGACGCGCTGCCGGAACGGCCCTATGGCGATGGTGTCATCACCGGTTGGGGAACGATCGACGGACGAAGAGTTTTCGTGTTCTCCCAGGACTTCACGGTCTTCGGTGGGGCGCTCGGCGGGGTGTTCGCCGAGAAGATCCACAAGCTGATGGACATGGCCCTGAAGGTCGGCGCTCCGGTCATCGGACTCAACGACGGTGCCGGTGCCCGCATCCAAGAAGGCGTCGTGTCCCTCGACAGCTACGGCGGAATCTTCTACCGCAACGTGAAGGCCTCGGGCGTGACTCCCCAGATCTCGGTGATCATGGGCCCATGCGCCGGCGGCGCCGTTTACAGCCCGGTCATGACCGACTTCGTGTTCATGGTCGACGAAACCTCCTACATGTTCATCACCGGTCCTGACGTCGTAAAGCAGGTCACCGGCGAGGACGTCTCACAACAGGACCTCGGCGGCGCCCGTATCCACACCGCGACCTCCGGCGTCGCGCAGTTCATTTCTCCTGATGACCGTTCGGCTCTCGATGACGTCAAGTACCTGTTGAGCTTCCTGCCGGAGAACAACCTGGATGAGGCTCCCGAGATCCCGACCGATGATCCGTCCGATCGTCGTTGCGAAGAGCTCTACGACATCATTCCCGAGTCCCCTAATCAGCCCTACGACATGCGCGATGTCATCAGGGTCGTCGCAGACGACGGCGACTTCTTCGAATACGCGTCGACCTGGGCCGGTTCGATCACATGTGGTTTCGCCCGCTTCGGTGGACAGGCCGTTGGCATCGTCGGCAACAACCCTGCGGTTTACGCGGGTGTGCTCGATATCGAGTCGTCATCCAAGGCAGCGAAGTTCGTCCGCACCTGCGACGCGTTCAACATTCCCCTCATCACCTTCGTCGACGTTCCGGGGTTCCTGCCTGGCGTCGCACAGGAGCACGGCGGAATCATCCGCCACGGAGCCAAGCTGTTGTACTCCTATTGCGAGTCGACCGTGCCGCGCATTTCGATCATCACCCGCAAGGCATACGGTGGCGCGTACGTCGTCATGGACTCCAAGTCCATCGGCTCGGATCTGACCTTCGCCTGGCCATCAGCAGAACTGGCCGTGATGGGCGCGAGTGGCGCGGTCGAGATCGTGCACCGCCGCACCGTGCAAGAAGCCGATGATCCCGAAACCAGGCGAGCGGAACTGATCGCCGAGTACGAGGACACCTACCTCAACCCGTGGGAAGCCACGGACCGTGGCTACGTCGACGACGTGATCGACCCCGCCGAGACTCGAGCCAAGATCATTGCCGGACTCGAAATCCTTCGCAGCAAGCGCGAGGACCTGCCCAACCGCAAGCACGGCAACATGCCGCTGTGAGCCCGGCCATGACTTCGTCGAGTTTCAATTCTTCCATCCGTCCTGAGCCTTCCGAGGAAGAGGCCGCCGCGATCGCTGCAGCTGTGAACGTTGCGTTGAGTGGCGGCGCGGACGAGGGCAACGGTCAACGTGAACCGTCGCGTTGGCGGTTCTCGGGACGCTGGTGGTCGCGACCTGTGCCGCTGCGTCGTGCCCGACCGCATTTGTAACAGATTCGGCCTATTGACGGTCAAACTCTCAGAATCATTGCAATTGAGCAGTAGCAGTCGCCGTAGGTTCTGTTAGAACAACACTGTGCAGTCGACCACTCAGGGTGAACTGACAACGGTTGCTGACGACGAAATCGTCATCCACCGTGGCGCGTCGGTGGAGCGCGTGGGCGATCTACGACCCGACACCGTGGTCGAATTCGGCGGATTCGAAACACGTACCCTGCCCCGCAAGGGTGAACTGCTCGCAACGTTCGCAACGGTCAACGATCTGCACTTCGGTGAGTCCATCGGTCCCGAGATGCCGACTGAGTTGCGTCCCGCGCCCGATGACCGTCCGTATCCGGAGTTCATGAACGAGGGCGCGGTCCGAGAGATCAGCCGCATCGATCCCGCAGCGGTAGTGGTCAAGGGGGACCTGACCTCCAATGGCACGATGGCGGAATTCAAACAGTTTCTGCAGGTCTACGACGGGGCGTTCGGGGATCGTCTCCTGTACATCCGCGGCAATCACGAGAGCTACAACTACTTCGATGAAGGCAACATGCCCTTCCAGGAACGGAATCTGGAAGGCGTGACGATTGCGCTCCTCGATACTTCACGCGACGGGCAGATAAACGGTTCGCTGTCACAGGATCAGTTGGAGTTCTTAGACGAACTCGGGTCGCGTGCCGACAGACCCGTCATGGTGTTCGGGCACCACCCGATCTGGAACGAATCGGTCGAACCCCGCTCCGATGACACCTTCGGACTCGTCCCGTACGCTACCGAGCAACTGATCGAAGTCATGAAACGCCGACCACTCATGGTGGGGTACTTCGCAGGGCACACTCATCGCAACGGTCGAACCGTCGTTGGATCCGCCCCGAACAAGGTGTTCGCCGAGGTTGCATGTGTGAAGGACTACCCCGGAACCTGGGCTGAGTACCGCGTATTCGAGGGGAACATCCTGCAGGTACACCGACGTATCTCCACCCCCGAGGCGCTCAACTGGAGCGAGCGAGCCCGGCACATGTTCGAGGGCTTCTACGGCGAGTACGCGTTCGGCAAACTCGAGGAACGCTGCTTCGAGATCCCGGTACCCGACTGGCACCTGTAGCCCCGCGACGTAATGCTTGGCGGGTGACGACCGGCCCACTTTCAGACCTCCGAGTGATCGATGTGGCGACCGTTGTCGCCGGCCCGGGATGCGCCCGATACCTGGCGGACTACGGAGCCGATGTCATCAAGGTTGAGCGACCAGGGGGAGACACGGCCCGCGGACTCGGTTGGAAACACCCCACTGACGGCGACTCCCTGTGGTGGAAAATCTTGGCGCGCAACAAGTCCACCATCGAGTTGGATCTCAAGGACCCGGATGATCTTGCCGTCATGAAATCGCTGTGTGACTCTGCGGATGTCCTAGTCGAGAACTTCCGGCCCGGCACTTTGGAACGACTCGGTTTGGACCCGACCGAACTGATCAAACGGAACCCAAAACTGGTCGTCACCAGGGTGACCGGATTCGGTCAGGACGGCCCGTATCGTGACCGTCCCGCCTTCGCCACCCAGGCCGAGGCCCTGTCCGGATTCGCTGCCATCAACGGAGAGCCGGATGGTCAGCCACTACTGCCGCCAATCGCGCTCACCGATGAACTAGCTGCGATCGTCGCAGCGTTCGCCACGATGGTCGCCGTGCATTCCGGGGTGGGACAGGTCGTCGATGTCAGCCTGATGGAATCGATGCTTCAGTTCATGGGTCCACAGGTCCCGTTGTTCGGAATGCTCGGCGAGAAACAGGAGCGTCTTGGTGCCGGAATCCCATACACCGTTCCGCGCAACACATACCGGAGCGCCGATGGGATCTGGATCGCGATTTCGTCGAGTGCCGAGAGCGTCGCACAGCGAGTAATGGAGTTGATCGGGCTCGGAGGTGACCCTCGGGTCGCGACCTTCGATGACCGTGTCGCCCATCGAGTCGAGATCGATCAACGGTTGGGTGAATGGATCGCTGCCCGTTCCGCTCAAGAGGTTCTCGATGAGTTCGAACGGGTGCACGCTGCAGCGGCACCCGTCTACGACATGGGCGACATATTCGACGATCCGCACTTCCAAGCGCGTCGCTCGATAATCGACGTCGACGGGGTTCCGATGCCTGACGTCGTGGCCCGACTATCAGCCACGCCGGGGACGATCCGTCACGCTGGACGTGGGATCGACGCCGATGGCGACGCTATTCGGAAATCGCTACTTCGATCCGGTCCTGGTTCCAGTCCCGGGCCGACACCAGAGCAGCCTGGGACTGAGTGATCAGCTCCTCGGCCGAGAAAGCGTGCGCCGGATAGCACGCGACGCCAGCCCACATGGTGTGAGCGCCGAAGCGGCTGACCAGGTTTCGCCGTACTCGCTCAACGGTCCACACCGCTCCGTTCTCGGGAGTGTCCTCCAAGATGAGCGCGAATGTGCCGTTCTTGAGCCGACAAGCAGTGTCGGCGTCTCGCAGCGTCTGGCGGATCGCTTCTGCGCCACGATTCGCCGGTGCCGGGGAACGGTTGGTCCCGTTGCCTTCGCTGAACTCCAAGAATGCGACGGCGACTGGCCGCAGGTGCCTCTTGGCCGCGGCTACACGCGCGTCGAGTGCCACGTTGAAGTACGCCTCTGAGTACAAGTTGGAGTCGTCGTCGAGCAGAAGTGAGTGCTCATCGGGATCGGCTCCGTGATCCGCAAGTCGGGTCAGTTCGGACTCGAGTTCGCTGATCCGCTGCTGAGCGGCTTCCAACGCCGAGCGCAGATTGGTCAACTCGTCGACGGCCCCAGCATCAGCGCCCGCGCTATCGGCGGAGTATCCAGAGCCGGCGGAAGCGGGTACGTCGTCAGGAGTGCTGTTGCTCGAAGTCATCTGGATTCGTTCGTTGTCATCTGATGGATGGGCGCCGCCATCGGGCACCGGGAACCCGGTCTCGGGTCCCGGTCGGAGCCACTCATCAAGTCGGGCCGGGTCGTGGAAGGAGGATTCGGTCGAGGACATCTACTCTTTGAATCGGCGGTTTTGCCAACGAGTTGAGAACAGATGCCCAAGAATTCTGTACCTCGTATTTCTGGTGTCTGCCGTCAGGCTAGCGGTGACCATCCATCGCATGCCGCCTGTAACGACCCGGGTCCCATCTCGGCGGTCATTGAGGTGACCGGGGGCTGTGCAGCAGTGGGGCGGAGCGTGAACCACGGAAGCAGCCAGCACCTGGGAAAGCGCTGTTGCGATGCGTTGGAGGGAGTTGTGATCCACACTCCTGAACCCCTGCTGTGTCCGGTGGGGGCGAGTCCACCGGTACGAATATGATCGTCACCGAGGTCCCGAACTTGAGCAGAAACTTTCATCAGATACTCCTCGCCCTCACCGCCCAGGGAGACGGCGATGAATCATGGGCGTTCCTTGGAGATGACTCGCTCGCTTGGATCGTTCTGGCGCTCGGAGCGGCGATGGTCGTCGGCAATATCTTGGCTCTGTTGCGACCTCCTGCAGAGCAGGAAACACGACCGCCGCTCGGGCGGACAGTCGTGATGGTGGCCATCGGTGGGATAGCTGCGATCTGGGGACTGGCCAGCCTGTTCAAGTGAGGCGAGCGCTGATCGTCTTGCCCCTCAGGTGACTTCGATCACCTAAACGACCTGAATCAGTTCGGACCCTTCTTCTGAACGCAGGCGAGAGTTTTGGCCATGATGACCTGGGTCATGCTCTCCGCGTCGTCGCCGAGTGCCATCTTGTTGAACTCGGCTTCGCCGACCTCGTCGATGGCGCCCTTGACGATGCAATTGGCGACATCCTCGGACAGGCCACTGTTGACCATCGTGGTGATGATTTGCTGAGCCAGGGTGTCAAAGGAAATGGACGCTGCTACCTCAGGGCATGTTGTTCCCGCAGCGGGGACCTTCAAGGCCACCAGATAGTTGACCACAGCGTTGTCCACACACGGGCCGCCCTTCATGAAGGCCGTGTGCCCGCTGCCCTCATAGGTGAGCAGCGTTGCTGATTCGAGAGCGGTGGCCATTTCCTGAGCCCAGGAATAGGGCGTCGCGGGATCGCCCACGGTTCCGATTACCAGAATCGGAGGTGCCCCGTCACCCGTGATGGTCGGCAGCGGGTTCGTCGCTTTGGGCCAATTGAGACAGCTGATCGAACTCCAACCGGTGATGGATCCGAAGATCGGTGCTGCTTGTTGGATTCGTTCTGCAGATTGAACGGCTTCGGTGAGATCGGGTCGCTCCTGGGTATCAGCACACGAGACCATCACCTGAGCGTCCGAGGAGTTGTCGAAGGTGCCGTCGGTGTTGCGACCGGTCTGGCGGTCCATCAACGAGAACAGGGTTGCGGCGCCTCCGTTGCGAACGTTGGTGATGGCGTCAGCGAGCACGCCCCAAAGCGAGGTGTCATAGAGGCCGGTTGCGAGCGCGTAGTCGAACTGGTCGACGCCGAGGAGCCGTTTGTCGGTCTTGGAGTTCACCTTCACCGGAGACTTGGTCAGATCCTGGCGTACCTTCGCGATCTTGGCGGCAGAGTTGGGCGCCAGTGAACACGCGGTGCTCGCGTCGCACGCGTTCTCGAAACGGGTGAGCACCTGTTCGAATGAGGTTGCTTGGGTGAGCGACTCTTGTTCGACCGTTGTGCTGGGGCTCACGGACCCGTCGAGTACCAACGCCCGAGTGTTCTCTGGGAACAGCGTTGCGTATACAGCACCGATGGATGTGCCATAGGAGAAACCCGCATAGGTCAACTTGTCGTCGCCGAGTGCAGAGCGGATCTGGTCAAGGTCTGCCGCCACATCGGCTGTGCTCATATGGGTGATGAGATCTGCGGGATCCTTTTCGCAACCCTTGAGGAGTTCCTTCTGGTCATCTAGGGCAGCATCGATCTCGGCGTCGGTCGAAGGCGTGAGATCGCCCGAGAGCTGGCTCTCCTTTTGTTTGTCGGTGAGACAACGGACGGGTGTGCTTTCGCCCACGCCCCTCGGATCGAATGAAACCAGATCGAACTTCGTGGTGAGTTCATCCGGGAAGCTCAACGCTGCAGCGGCAAGAAACTCGATACCCGACCCGCCTGGGCCCCCTGGATTGAGCACAAGAGAACCGATCCGGTCCGTTGCGGCTCCGGTGGCACGCTGACGGGCCAGCGCCAAGGTGATCGTGTCGCCAGCTGGTTTCGAGGGATCGAGTGGTACCGCAAGGGTCGAGCACTCGAGGTTCGCCGCCCTGGCGAGTTTGTTCTCGCACACGGTCCAGTCCAGCTTCGATGAAGCTGTGTTCCCGGTCGAGTTGGTGCCCGAAGATGTTGTCCGTCCGGTTCGTTCGATCTTGGCTTTGGATGCTTCGCCAGTGCTGCAGGCGGCGCCGAGCAGAGAAAGAACGATCACCAGCGCTGCTGCTGGTTTGCGGAGACCCATGTCCGGTGAGGCTACCGACAACCGCTAGCCGTCGGCTTTTCGAGACCGGCGAACAAGAATCGCCTCTCAGGTTTGAGTAGTTGGTGACTTGCGCGCGTAGATTTTGGCGCTGTGTCAGATTCAACGCCAGAACCCGGAAGCACTGGGGAACCCATCGATGGAGTCCCTGTTGATTCCGCAGGCGAATCTGACGCGGTCAGTGGGTCCAACGGTCCCGAACGATCCTCAGGTCACGCGAAAGTGGGCATGGGTGCGCTCACACTCGGCGCGCTCGGGGTCGTCTACGGCGACATCGGAACCAGCCCCTTGTACTCGTTCAGGGAGACGTTCAAGTCTCATCATCTACCGGTCACAGAGGTGAACGTCATCGGAGCGTGTTCGCTGGTGATGTGGGCGCTGATCCTGGTGGTGTCGGTCAAGTACCTGCTCTATGTGCTGCGGGCTGACAACAAGGGGGAAGGTGGAATCCTTGCGTTGACCGCACTGGTGGCGCCGCGTGCGGGCGGTCAGGCGGTCGGCATAATCAAGTGGTTCATCATTCTTGGACTCTTCGGTACGGCGCTGTTGTACGGCGACGGGGTGATCACCCCTGCCATCTCGGTGCTCAGCGCCGTTGAAGGCGTTGGGGTGGTGCGACCAGAACTGTCGTCGTACATCGTGCCGATCGCCGTGTTGATCCTGATGGGACTATTCGCCGTTCAACGTCGAGGCACCGGAGCGGTCGGCAAGGTGTTCGGGCCGATCATGACCCTTTGGTTCCTGACCCTGGGAGCGCTCGGCTTGTGGAAGGCGATGGGCAATCTGGAAGTCCTGCGTGCCCTCAACCCGGCGTATGGGATCAGCTATCTGCTCCACAACGGACTCAACGGGTTCCTCTCACTCGGCAGCGTGTTTCTGGTCGTCACCGGTGGCGAGGCGCTCTACGCGGACATGGGACACTTCGGGAAGACCCCGATAAAGATCGGCTGGTTCTCGCTGGCGCTCCCGTGTCTGATGCTCAACTACTTCGGCCAGAGCGCGTTGCTGCTCGAGAGCCCCAGCGCGGTGTCCAATCCGTTCTTCTTGTTGGGGCCGGCATGGCTGCGGCCCTTCCTGGTCGGTCTGGCGACACTTGCTGCGATCATTGCGTCCCAAGCGCTCATTTCGGGTGCGTACTCGATGACCGTCCAGGCCGTTCAGATGGACTACCTGCCTCGTCTCGCTATCACGCACACTTCCGAGTCACACATGGGACAGGTCTATGTGCCGAGCGTCAACTGGCTCTTGATGATCGGCAGCATCTCGCTGGTGATCGCGTTCAAGACGTCTACGGGAATGGCTGCCGCATACGGGATTGCCGTCACGGGCACCATGGGAATTACCACGTTGTTGATGGCCGCGTTCGTGCACGCCAATTGGAAATGGCCGATGTGGAAAGTGGTTGCGGTATCAGCGCCGTTGCTGGTCATCGATCTCTCGTTCTTCCTGGCGAACGTTGCCAAGATCCCCGAAGGTGGATGGTTCTCCATAGCGGTCGCCGTCGCGATCATCTTGTTCATGACCACTTGGCGAACCGGTCGAGGGTTGCTCGCGGAGCGGATCCGCAGAGGTCAGGTCGAGATCGACACCTTCATGCAGAACCTCGATCCGGCGACGATCAGACGTGTACCGGGAACGGCTGTGTATCTGTTCAAAGGAACCGGTGCCGCGCCGCCAGCATTGTTGACCAATACCAGACACAACCACGCGCTTCACGAACAAGTTGTGATCGTCTCGGTGAGCACAGCGGATTCCCCATACGTCAATTCCGCTGACCGAATCGCGATCGTCGACTTCGGTAACGGGTTCTTCCAGATCAACATGGTCTACGGGTTCTACGAGGACCCCGACGTCGACAATTCACTTCGGTCGATCGCCGGACCCGACCTCGATCTGAGCAGCGGAGATTTCACGTACTTCTTGGGACGCGAGACGGTTATATCCACGCCGATCCACGGAATGGCCGACTGGCGCGAGCGGCTGTTCGCTTTCCAGTTACGCTCCGCTGCCGGAGCAGCCCGATTCTTCCGACTCCCACCGGACCGTGTGGTCGAGGTCGGCTCGCAGGTCGAAATCTGACCCGATCGGGTCTATGCCGCTGATTGGCCTGCGGACGTAGACCGAGCGCAGGGTCTCAGGAGACTGTTTCGGTCTTCAGATCCTGAGCACGCAGGTCGACGTCGTCGTTGGTCGAGACAGGCGCTGAGGAGCTCAGGTCGACGACTCCGCCTGTGTCCTCGATGACCGCTTCGCGGATCTGATCGACTAGGTCCTTCAACGAGCCTTCGTTGTTGAAGATTCGATCCGCGATCATGGTGCCCAGAGCCGTCTCGCCGTCGTGTTCGGCAAGCCGTGCGTTGAACTCGGCGTTGGACAGTGAACGTTCCGCGAGGGTCGCAGCCAGGTGCTCGCGCGGAGCTTGGATCTGATAGATGATCACCTTCTCCACTCCGGCGCCCTGCACGAACTGGTCAACCAGGTTGGCGCGCAGGATCACGGTCAGGAGACCGTTGCGCTCCTCGGGCCATGGAGCCATTCCGAACCGGTTGGTGAACAGTTCTGCGGTGCCCAGGAAGAAGCCGTCCTTGAGGCGTTCATCGAATTCCTGTTTGGAGATGAAGACATGCTCAATCGAGTCTTTGTCGTCGGGGCGGATTGCCCTGTCCGTGAACGTCGCATGGGGGTGGAGTACTCCCTCAGCACCCAGGATCGTGACTGCTGCAGCCTTGCCACTGCCAGACGGGCCGATTATTACGAGAATCATTGGAGTCTCCCTATTTGCGGCGGCCCTGAGTTCGTCACCGGACACCCTTGGGTCACCATAGCCGGTAGCGTTCGGTGAGGTGCCAGCCACGTTCTGTGAGCGAGGCTTCGGTTTTTGGTCCGATGAAGTGTCGTCAGCAGTAAACGACCGGTTGTCCAACAAGTGAATGAAATCCTTCCCGCTCGATCGCACAGAGGCCGGGGAAATCTGGGCGACCGCACGCCTCTCTGGTTGGCGTTCCGGGCACCCTGACCTACTTCAGGATCGGTGGGGTTCAATCATGCCATGCGCCACCGACAGAGCGAAGCCCAATCTCCCTAATTGGCGCCGATATCGGGTACTTCAGGTCATCTACGCGGGTCGGCCATGGACATCTCCCACCGTGACGGTGCTATCAAGGGGTCCGTGAGTGGTCGAACCGCACTCGAACCGATTGATATCGGTCCACTCCTTGGAGTGTCGACGTCATCTACCGAGTCACCCGCTGCGGTGCTGTCGGTGGCTGATGCGATCGACTCTGCGTGTCGAAACGTCGGGTTCTTCACGGTTGTCGGACATGGCGTGGCGGCCGGGCTACGTGAGGAACTCGAGGATCTCTCTCGGGAGTTCTTCGCGTCGGATGACACAGAGAAGTCCGAGATATCAATGGCGCTCGGCGGTGTCGCGTGGCGCGGCTGGTTTCCAGTGGGAAACGAACTGACATCGGGGCAACCCGATATCAAAGAGGGCATCTATTTCGGTACCGAACTGCCACCTGAGGATCCACGGGTCCTCGCTGGTCGACCATTACATGGCCCGAACCTGTGGCCCGAGCGACCTGCTCGCTTCCGTCGGGTGGTCGAACAATGGATGGCCGAGATGGACCGTGTCGGTCGAGCCGTGCTGAGCGCAATGGCGATCGGGCTCGGACTCGAAGCGATGTGGTTCGAAACCAACCTGATCAGTGACCCGATTCAGCTGTTCAGAATCTTCCACTATCCAAGAGTCGATCCCGATCCCGGCGCCGAGACCTGGGGAGTCGGCGCTCATACCGACTACGGCTTGTTGACCCTCCTCGCCCAGGATCGCTCGGGCGGACTCGAAGTCGATATCAACGGTGAGTGGGTGCCGGTGGCCGCAGACCCCGACGTGTTGGTCTGCAACATCGGCGACATGCTCGATCGCATGACCTCTGGTCGGTACCGCTCGACGCTGCATCGGGTGCGACCGCCTTCTCAGAGCTCCAGGCTGTCGTTCCCATTCTTCTTCGATCCTGGATGGGACGTGGAGGTGAAGCCGCTGCCAGTCGACGAAGATGTCGATGCAGGTGGGAAAGGCATCGCCGATCTTCAACGATGGGACGGAACGGTCCTCGAAGACCTCAAAGGGACCTACGGTGAGTACCTGATCATGAAGGTTGCCCGGGTGTTCCCGGACCTGGCGTCAGAGGTGATGTAGTGAGTTCTGTAGTCGGAGAATGGCTCATCGTTCGGTACTGGCGAGAGGACTCCCTTGTAGTCCCCATCGCTTCCACCCAGCCCCAGATCGAATTTTCGGCCGACAACAGGGTGCTGGTGAAGACCGGATGCAACAGCGTTCATTCCACTTGGACCTTGGACCCGGGCAACAACATCTCGTTCACCGCGCCGGTGCAGACGATGATGTTCTGCGCTCAACCCGAAGGTGTGATGGAACAGGAGTCGGCCCTCGCCTCCGCACTCGAACGTTCGACACAGGTGGAGTTCTCCTCTGACCGACTGGTGCTCCTGTCCGATGCGGGCGACGTGCTGATCGAAGCCGAGGACGATTCGAGCGACGCCGGAGAAGCTCAAACGGCCTGAGTCGAGGGCGTGTTCGCTCCGTTATGACGCGGCTTCGGTGACCTTCTCCCACGCCTTGTCGAGAGCCAGAGCGAAGCGTTCAACAGACTGAGCGCCCGGGATCCCGTAGCGACCCTCGATCAAGAAGAACGGCACACCGGTGATGTCCAATTCGCTCGCACGCATCTCGTCATCCCGAACAGCGTCGGCATAGCGGTCGCTCGCCAGAACGTCACTCACCTCGGCCATGTCGAGACCGACCGATGCCGCTATCTCGGCGAGGACGGTCACGTCTCCGATAGCACGACCGTCACGGAACACGGCGTGCAGAAACTCCTCGTTCAGTTCCAGTTGGCATCCGTGATCATGGGCCAAGTGCAACAAACGGTGGGCGTCGAAGGTGTTGCCTGCCTGCATCTTCCCGAAGTGGATCTCGACCCCGTCGAGCGCAGCGACTTCCTCCAAATGGTCATTCGAACGCTGGGCCTCTTCGACGGACATGCCGTATTTCTTCGACAGATGCTCGGCCATCGAACCGGTGCGAAGGGCCGGGGCGTTGGGGTCCAGTTCGAAGCTCCGCAACCGGATCTCGACCTCGTCACGATGTTCGAAGGTGCTCAGCGCCTTGACGAACCGCGCTCGACCCACAGCACACCAGGGACAAACGATGTCGGACCAAATTTCTACGAGCACGGGTCGGCCTCCGGGCAGGGGATCTGTGAGCGCTGTTCGCGCCACACCGATTCAACCAGACAGCGGGCCGTTCCCAAGGGTCACTCGGTCGGTTCGACTACTCCGGCTGGTCTGTTGACTCGTTGGCCGCCCAAGCGAAAACGCCTTTGGCCATTGTCGAGGTCTCTGTCTGACCTCGAGCAGCGAACACGGTCGCACGTGCACTACGAACCTCGGCGACGTCGGGCGCGGCGAGGGACGCCATCTCCACCAGATGCGAAGCCAGGCGATGTTCGCCGACGTTCGACAGTTCGAGCGCTCGTTCGGACAGCTTGTCGGCACCTCCCGCCAAGGTGGCGAGCTCAGTTGCCAATGCCCGATCCGCAGCCGGTTTCAGATTGGCGGGATTGCCGTCATACCAACCGCCGTAGAGCCGCCAGATATTGCGGACGATGAACTCGGGCTCGTCATAGACAGGCTGCAACCAGGGGCGGTCGCTGACCTCGGCTGCTGGTTGAACCGTGTGGATGATCTCATCGAGTCGAGCTCCCGAGTTCATCATCTCGATCGTCTGCGTGAACAACGACTCCAGATAGGTCGCCGTGTCCTCCAATACGCCCCTGATCACGTCAGCCCCAGCGATCGGTAGTCCGTGACCGGGCAACAGGAACTCGGCACCCAACGCCGCCATCTTTCGCAATGCAACTGCCCACTCGTCGCAGTAACGCTGAGCCTTCTGGGGATTACCGCAGTTGGGACTCGCCCAGATGAACAGGTCACCGGTGCACAGAATCTTCGCCTGAGGCATCCACACCCAGGTGCCATCGTCGGTTTCGCCGCGATCGTGATGGAGGCTGAATTCCGTGCCACCAACGGTCACGTCGAGCGAATCGTTATAGGTCTCATCGGGATAGCGGTAACCCGCGGGGAACAACGGTCCGCCGAGTTGGAACTGACGTTGGTTGATCACCCCGTTGTACCCATTGGTCAGCTCATAGCGCTTGAACCTGTCGGGTACCGCCTGATGTGCCACGACCCGTGCGGGACCGTTGCCCTCGGCCTCGAAGTTCCTGATCGCGTAGATGTGGTCCACGTGTCCATGGGTGTAGATGGCGGTGTCGAGTCTCTCGTCGGTCCAGGATCTGACGGCGCCGAAGATCGCCTGAGCGTGTAGCGGGCTGCCGCCGTCGACGAGGACGAGTCCGGCGCCGGTGCGTGTCGCGATCGCGTTCGCAAACGATTCGACGAAGATCACCGACTCGGTCACCAACTGGATCGCAGCTTGGGTGCCCATGCGAAGCGGGTGATGGTCCCCGATGCTCGTTTCGCCACTCAATAGTTGTCGCGACAACTCGAAAAGGTCCTCTGACACGTACGCCCCCGATGTCAACTGGTGACATATCGAAGTGCCACCCATTTCAATCGCACACTACAGCGCGGTCTCGCCGTCAGTGCCTGCGAATCTTGCTGTTGCGCGCTACGAGTTGTCCTGCAGTGAGTAGCGCACGTGGTCACGACGCGCATCTCCCCTGAGCGGCGTGACTGCTGCAAGGTCGAGTTCGCCGATGTAGCGCTGAGTGCCGATCAACCCGAGGGCCACGGATCCCCCGACGAGGGTGATGGCAGCCCATGCCGGAGCCGACACGAGTCGAGTCTCATAGAGGGCGATCGTCGCGAGCAGTACCGATCTGCCAACCGCCGCGACTGCAGCGATGAGCACGTCGTCGGTGTGGTCATCTGCGCTGCCCGCCAGACGGTTCAACAACCACAGAGCGACAGCCGCACCCAAGCCGTAGGACACCGCTAGTTCGGCGGACCGAGCAGCAGCGACGATCGGGATTCCGCCTATGACCCATAGTGCGGAACTGACGCTGATCGTTGTGATCCGTCCATAGCGAACCAGGAAGGTTCGCTTGCCATAGAGCATGTCTCCCTCCAGATCTCGGAAATCCTTGAGGAGGAGTCGTCCGAGGAAGCTGACATAGAGCCCGGTGATGAGCATCCAGGTTCCTGCGGCTGTCGTACCCGGTGTGGGTGCAGGAATTCCGTTCCTCGATGCAGCGAAGGCACCCATCATGAACGGCACGGTCACATATCCCAGAGGCAACAGCAGCGATGTAGCTGGACCCCGTCGACTGAGTCGCAACGGTGGGAGCGAATAGGCGGCGCCGAGTACCAATCCGCCGAGCACAGTCACCAAGGCCGCGCGACCCAGCAACGACGCAGCGACTGTGGCCGCCGCCGAGCATGTGCCGACGATGGTCCACATCTGGATCCGCGAAAGTGCACCGGTGACAAGCGGGCGAGCATTCTGTCGGTCGATGTTGTGTGAGTCGACGTCCTCGTCGCCGAGTTCGTTCATGGACACCACGGCGAGAATCCAACCCGCTACCGCGGTGACGAGGGTGACTGTGGTGGTGAGCCGGAGTCGATTGCCGCTCTGGCTTGCTCCGAGTTGGGCGAACATCAACACCAACAGAGCAAACGGTGGGCGGATGAGCCCTAGCGCTGCGGCTGCCTTGGACTTGATCGATTGGACCGTGACCGGTCCGCGTTCGACTCGAATGTGTTTGTCGTTCAGGAGTGAATTCATGAGATCGCTCTACCTACTTGTTGGGGAACAGTCCGCCGGTGGACATGATCCAGGCCATCAACACGATGAAGACGATGAGCACCAGCAGACCGGCGGCCAGCGCAACACCGATGAGCACAATCGCAACGGTGATCAACGGGCTCTTGCTCCACCACGGACGCTTCGTGGCCTGCTCAAGCTCATCGGCCGGGTCGGGTTGGGCGACTTGGCTGTTGCTTTGGTGGACACCTTGTGGTTCCATCACGCCACCTGCTTTTCGTCGACCTGAAAGTCGGCCTCGACCGCGGCTTTGACCGTTGCGATGGTGGTGGCCAGGTCCGTGTCGTTCACAAAGGTTCTGTCTGCAATTGATGTACCAAGCGCGAGTTCGCTGTCGTGCTCATCCAACCGCGAGCGGAACTCGTCGTCCGGTAGATCGCGCTCGTGTAGCCGCTCGATGACCTGTTGTCGGCTCGCAGTGATCTGATAGACGAGCACGGGTTCCGGCGCTGCTGCAGCGGCGAACAGGTCGACCAGATCCGCCCGGAGCACGACGGTCAGGACGCCGGTTCGTCGGTCTGGCCAACGGGCGAGTCCGTAGTGGTGCGAGAAACGCTCCGTGGTTCCGATGAAATACCCGGAGTCGGTCAACTCGTTGAACCGCTCGGCAGTAGTGAACCGGTGCTCTATCCCGTCCAACTCGCCCTGCCTGGGTGCCCTGTCTGTCCAGGTTGGATGTGGTTGGAGCAATCCCGATCCACTCAGCGCGCTGACCACGCTGGACTTGCCACTACCCGATGGCCCGATGATCAACAGGATCATTGTGATGCCCTTTGTTCTTGGATTCCGCGACGCCGGTTGGCGCCCGATCCAATCGTCACCCACACGGGTGGCAGTGACTATGGGGCCGATCCCCCAAATCGCCCTAGGGGTCAGGGGTGTTGATCAGATTTGAGTGCAGCGACCACTTCGGCGAGGTGTCCGGGGTCAGGGGCTCGGTTGTTCACCAGGCTCACCGAGTCGGAGATGCCTTCGAGCCGGGCGCGAACCTTGCCTGCGATCTCGTGGATCTCCCCGACCACTGCCACCGTCTCTATCAGATGGTCATCGATCAGATTGCTCATCTCGGACCAGCGCCCCTGTCGAGCGAGTGCCTTGAGTTCGGGGTGAAGGTCCCCATAGCCGTGCAGTTCAAACACGGGTTGGTAGGCCGGAGTCGTTCCGTAAAAGGCGAGCTGTTCACGCACGGCCTCGCGACTGCGGTCGAACTCCGCTTCGTCGCGACCCGTGACAATGATCGTCACGCAAACGATCTCCAGGTCCTCGAGCGACCTGCCGGATCTGGCAGCACCGCTGCGCAAGGCCGGCAGGGTTTGCTCCAGAAGCGAGCGCCGAGTGTTCACTGGATGAACCAGAAACCCGTCAGCAACCTCGCCAGCAACAGCGGTCATTTTCGGTCCGAACCCAGCGGTAAGGATCCGTGGGGGACCGAACTCGTTGGGCCCCGGATTGAACGCCGGAATCATTCTCGTGTGGGTATAGAAATCGCCTTCGAAGTCGAGCTGAGTGCCGTTCTGCCAAGCGTCCCAGATGGCCCGGACGCCTCGCACCAGCTCATTCATTCGCTCAACCGGCTGGGCCCACGGCATCGAGAATCGCTGTTCGACATGCGGTCGGATCTGAGACCCCAAGCCGAGTGTGAATCGCCCTCGGGTCACCGTCTGCAGATCCCAAGCGACGTTCGCCAGAGTCATCGGTGTGCGAGCGAAAGCGATCGCAATCGCGGTCCCGAGCTCGATCCGCGATGTGTGTTCTCCCGCAACGGCGAGGGGAATGAACGGATCATGCTTCGCTTCGAAGGAGAACGCACGGTCATAACCGAGTTCTTCGAGTCGTGGATAGATCGAACGGACTTCGGACAGGTCCTCGGTCGGAACCGTCATCGAAACATGCACAACAGGAACCTAGAACGCAGCTCGCCGTGTTGCCTGCCGAAGCGGCTCGGGCGACTGGTTAGGCCCCGGGAGCGATGTGGGAGATCGCGTGGTCGAGTCGTTCGATCGCCTGTGCTTCGCTCAAGTCGTAGTCGCTAGCGATGAGTTCGGCGAGTGAGCGGGCCTCGTCATGACAGACGCCGCAGCTGAGCAGGTGGACACGGAAGGGTTCATCCAACGACCCGGCCTCGCCGACCACTTCGTCGACTTGAACGTCGAGTTGTTCGAAGCACTCGTCACATGACAGCCACGGGTCGCTCAAGGTCGTGAGGCGCTCAATCACCTCTGGAGTCAGTTGGGTCTCGTCAGCCATCAGTTCGCCTCCTTCGTTGTTGTTGTCGTTGTACTTGCGGTGCCGGGGACGCCGGGTTGCGGATAGCCCTGTTCTATCAAGTAGGCCCTCAGCTTCTTCCGCGCGTCGTGAAGAGTCTTGTAGAGAGCGTTGCGTGTGGTGCCCATGTGATCGGCGAGCACATCGATCGGTATCTCCTGGATCAACAACGCGATCGCAACCTTGCGTTGGTGATCGGTGAGCGCTTCGTTCAGCCCCTGTTGCACAGCCGAAGCCAGATCCCGGCCCTCGGCCTGGGCCTCTGGTGAGGATGCGTGGTGCTCACGGGTCTCGGCGATGTCGGCGAGTCGCACGTCTCGATCTCGCCACACCGAGCGGCGAACCTCGACCCCGGCGCGCAGAATCCCGAACTTGTAGGCCCAAGTGGTGAACTTGCTGCGCCCCTCGAAGTCGTTGAGTTTGCCGAGCACCGACAGCGTCGCGTGGTCAGCCGAGGAGTGGATGATCTCATCGCGCAGAGCCGCTCCGAGCGGGATCGCCTCGGGCATCCGGCTCACCTGATGGCGAGTGGCTCTGAGCAACAACTCGTGCAGATGAGCAACAGCGGAATCACGTGCTGGCCCGGTCGATTTCAGGCGTGCAATCCATTCGCCATCGTTTGGGCGATCCCCGAGTGTTCGTGGCGAACGACCGTTGGCCTCCTCGGGTTCTGATGCCAGCGACGAAATCACAGTCTCGTTTCTATCAATCCTTGGGTTCCGAATGTTGTAGATGCACGAGCCGCCGATAGCACGGGGATCGATTGCGGACTCGAGGATTGTCGTTCGGGTCGCGACGCTCATACCTGGTTTGTGTCACCCAGGGGCGCCGGTCTTACCTCGCCGGGTTGTGCGCGGCCCGGGCGCGGCCGCCGCCTCGGGCACGACCCCGGTGCGACTTTTGTGGAGTTCGCGTTGCCCTCCAACCAAAACTCCACAAAGTTCGGGGAGGAGTCGGGGGCGTGGCAGTCGACATGTATTCCGGCCCGTCGGCCCGGCGCGACTTTTGTGGAGTTCGCGTTGGCCACCAACCAAAACTCCACAAAAGTTCGACGAGGTCGGTAAGACCCGACCCGATTCATGACACGTATCTGTTCACAGTCGCCCGAATGACCGGCCGACTCGTTCACGTAGTTGTTGAAACAAGGAGATACGTCATGGTTGAGAATCGATCGAAGAAGTTCCGCATCGCTGCAGCGTCGGCCGTTTCAGTTCTGGCTCTGTCGGGCGGGATGCTGACAGCGTGCAACAGCGGCGCACCGGGAGGGCCCCTCGTCGGCGGTGGCAACCACGGCGACCACTCCGGAATGGACCACTCGGGCCCCAAGCAGTCCTCACAGGCCAAGAAGATCGCGCTGTACACGACCATGAGAACCCTGTGGGATCAGCACATGCAGTGGACCTACGACACGATCGTTGCGTTCGCCGCAGGTTCGGAGAATCTCGATGCCACGCTCAACAGACTGTTGGCCAACCAGGCCGATATCGGCAACGCGATCGCACCGTTCTATGGCGCAGACGCAGCAGCACAACTCACCGATCTGTTGACCGAGCACATCCAAGAGGCAGTGCCGGTGCTGACCGCAGCAAAGGCTGGCGATACCGCGGCGCTCCAGACCGCTGTCGACGACTGGTACGACAACGCCCGTCGTATCGGTGAGTTCCTCGAATCTGCCAACCCTGCATGGGCACGCGAGGACATGCCAGAGATGATGAAGGGCCACATCACCCAGACGATCGGCTACGCGACCGCGGTTCTCACAGGGGACCACGCCGACGCCATCGTCCAATACGACCAGGCGCAGGCACACATGGCAGAGATGGCCGACATGCTCTCCGCGGGACTCATTTCTCAGTTCCCCCGGAAGTTCTGAACCGACGGACAGTTCTGGTTCATGTGATCAAGGGTGGGTGCCCGTAGTGGGTTCCCGCCCTTCGTCGCGTTGCTAGCCTGCTGTGGCGGCATCGGGGGCCGCCCAATTCAGGGGGATCACATGACGGACTCATCGTCTGCCAGCCGGGATGTCGCTGCGGCACGGTACGTCGACATCCAACACAACAGCGACGGATCTCAGATAGCGGACCGGTTGGGTGCTTGGCTCGCCAGCCGACTCCCCGAGGGCGCAGACCCGGCGGTCAGCGACTTCGACGCAAACGCAACGAATGGCATGTCGAGCGACACCGTTCTCTTCGACGCAACATGGCAAGAAGCCGGCGACGTGCGCAAGCAAGGATTCGTCGCACGCATCGCTCCCGACGAGAGCGAACTGCTCGTATTCCCCCGTTATGACCTAGCCCAACAGTTCGACACCATCGCCAAGGTCGCGGAGTTGTCGGACGTGCCGGTGCCAGAACTGTGGTGGTCCGAATCCGATCCCGGAGTGTTGGGCAGATCGTTCTTCATCATGACCAGAGTCGCCGGGAAGGTCCCACCTGATGTCCTTCCTTACACATTCGGCGACAACTGGCTCTTCGACGCAACGAGTGACGATCGGGCTCGGCTCCAGGCGCAGATGATCGATGTGCTCGCCGGGATTCAGAACATCGACAACGCGGCCGAGCGCTTCGCGAATCTCGAACTCTCATCGGCCGGGTCCACCCACCTTGAACGTCACTTGGCGGATGTGACCGATTGG
>JAGQSZ010000097.1 GCA_020439285.1 Microthrixaceae bacterium | reverse complement strand
AATGCGGAACCTGTTATCTGGTCTGCAATGAAGAAGGCGCGATCACCTGGTCCTATCCCGAAGGCGGCCACGGCGTCGTCTTCCACACGTCATGACTGCCGAGTCGACAGCCGACAGCCCGGTGGACGCTCCCATGGGAGCGTGCCCGATCATCGTGTGCGTCAAATGGGTCGCGAGCCGAATCGACGTCGATCAACTCGACGGAACGATCCACGAACGCCCACACGAGCAACGGTTCTCCGACGCCGATCTTGCAGCGGTAGAAACAGCGCTCGACCTTGTAGATGCGGGTGCCCGAGACGATGAGCGTCCCGTCGTCACCGTGATTTGCGCGGGACCATCAGACGCGGACGATTCCCTGCGCGACCTGCTGTCAGTCGGGGCAGACAACGCGATTCGTGTCGACACTGGCGATGACCGCAACCCTGCCGCACAACCGGGCAGCGCGGAGGTGGCCAAGCGTCTGGCCGAAACGATCGACACTTTGGTCGGAGCCGGTTCCATGATCGTCGTGTGCGGCGATGCGAGCATGGACCGAGGTTCTGGTTCTGTTCCGGCCTTCCTCGCCCACCACTTGGACGCGTCCCAAGCGCTCGGGCTCGTGGACGTGACCGCTGAACCGAACGGCGGGCTGACCGGTGTCCGCAGACTCGATGGCGCCAGACGCGAGGTTCTTTCGATCACGGCTCCAGCTGTCATCTCGGTCGAAGGTTCGGTCGCCAAGCTGCGCCGCGGGAGCCTCGCAGCGACCCTGCGGTCACGCGACGCCGTGATCGAAGTGGTTCCGGGCGGCTTCCCCCATGCGCTCGTGGCCACGGTGACCGAACCGTACCGGCCGCGCACCAGAGTGGTTGCCCCACCGAGTGACGCAGTCGCGCTTGGTCGAATAGTCGAACTGACAGGAGCGCGATCGGATCGGACACCACCCCGGACCGTTACCGCCGAACCCGAGGAAGCAGCGCAGTTGATCCTCGACCAACTACGAGAGTGGGGATACGAATGGGGAACCGACTCTCAGATCTGACCTGGCCCGAAGTGGGCGATGGTCGATTGCTGGTCGTGCCCACCGGAAGCTGTGAGCAACATGGCCCTCACCTTCCCTTCGGCACCGATACACGTATTGCTGTGGCGCTAGCCGAAGCCTTGGCGGACCGTTTCGAACGAATCCTGCTCGCCCCGCCCATCGGCATCACTGCATCGGGGGAGCACCAGTCGTTTCCGGGAACGTTGTCCATAGGAACCGTTGCCTTCGAAGCCGTTGTCGTCGAGTTGTCCAGGTCGGCTCTGCCACCAGGGGAGGCGGATCTGCCTTCACCGTTCGAAGGTGTTCTGTTTGTCAACGGCCATGGCGGCAACGTCTCGGCCTTCACCAACGCTGTAGCGCTCCTGCGTTCGGAGAGCAGGGACGTCCGGGTTTGGCATCCGATGGTCCCGGGCGGTGACTCACATGCGGGTGCGACCGAAACTTCGATCATGTTGCACCTCAACCCTGATTGTGTCCGCAAGCACCTGATCGAAGCGGGAAGCACGCGCCGTTGGCGCGAGATCGAATCAACTGTGATCGAGTCCGGGTTGGCTTCGGTAACAGAGAACGGTGTTCTCGGGGATCCCCGAAACGCGTCGGCAGCACAAGGTGCCCAACTGTTCACAACACTCGTTGATGATCTCTGTGGGTCGGCTTTGGAATGGTTCCCAATTCTCGCCGAACCGTTGATGGGCCTGACGTGACGCTAGGGGTCACGACACGCTGGGTTCGAGATTCCACGGTCAGGATCGACTACAAGCGCAACACCGTTCTGGGCGGCTCGCCTCTCAAGTTGATGAAGCTCACCGACCGCGGCATTGCTGTGATCGAACGCCTGACCGGCCTCCCGGGAGGTCGACCGTCGCCTGCATCGGGCATCGGTGTAGCGCCGACAGGGCTTTCACGAGCTGAGGTGGCATTGGTCGACCGTCTGGTCGATTCGGGTTTGATCCACTCAGTTCCCGAGCCCGGGCAAGGCCCTTACGGTGTGTCCAATGTGACCATCGTGATACCGGTCAAGGATGACCCAACCCGATTGGCAGCATTGATAGATGAGATCAACCGGACCACACCCGGGATAGCGGGCGTGGTCGTCGTGGACGACGGCTCGGTCATCCCTGTCGAACTCCCGGTCCAAGAGTTCGACATACCGGTCCGGGTGATACGCCGAGATACCAATGGTGGACCAGCGCGGGCGCGGATGGATGGTCTCGAGGCGGTCGAGACCGAAATCGTCGCGTTCGTCGATGTGGACTGCACTCCAACCGAAGGGTGGCTCGAGTTGTTGTTGGGCCACTTCGCCGACGGGCGCGTTGTGGTCGCAGCGCCCCGAATTGCAGCCACACCAATAGCGACCCGGCGATCTGGACACCATCAGTCTTGGCTTGGCCCGTTTCTGGAGGACTACGACGGACGGCACTCACCGCTCGATCTTGGAGTGGAACCCGCCCGGGTATTTCCCGGTACAAGGGTTTCATACGTGCCGAGCGCGGCACTCGTGGCTAGGTCTTCGGCAGTTCGCGAGCGTGGGGGATTCGACCCGGAACTGCGATTCGGTGAGGACGTCGACCTGATCTGGCGACTCGCTGAATCAGGCGAACGCATCCGGTATGACCCGCGTGCGGTGCTGCATCACGAGGTGCGCCCAAAATTGTGGTCCTGGTTGCGTCAACGGTTCAGCTACGGATCTTCTGCCGCCCCGCTGGCCAAGCGGCACGGTGACTCTGTCGCGCCAGTGAACATCTCGCGATGGAGCCTTGCCGTGTGGCTGCTCATAGCTGCCGGCAACCGTAGGGCGGCGCTGTCGATCGCGGGGCTTTCGGCGTTGTTGTTCGTGCGAAAGGTGCCGGGATGTTCCACCGGCGAGGTCACCCGCATCGTCGGAGCGGGGCACCTCGGAGCTGGGCGTCAACTGGCCACGACTCTCGTTCGGGTCTGGTGGCCAATTGCGTTCGCTGCATCAGTGGTCTCCAAACGGGCCCGCCGAATAGTCGCCACAGCGGTGCTATGGCAGATCATCGACCATCACCCGCAAACGCCAGTTGACGTGGTGCTGGGACTTGCCGACGACATGGCCTATGGCGCCGGTGTCTCGGTCGGTTGTGTGCGTGAACGTTCCGCTACCGCACTACGTCCCAAGTTGAGTTGATCGCCAGTGGACCGACCACGTCCCGTCGCCAGCGTTGGCAGCTACGCCTGACCAATCCCCGGGCAGCGCTTCGTCCACTTCTTGCGCCGTCAAATGTATCGGCGTGTTGGGCCCCCATGAGTTGATCCAGATCACCACACCTTGTGGAGCGACCACCCGTGCCGCTTCGCTGGGGAACAAGAACATGTTGGCGAGCATCAACACGTCCACCGAGCCGCTACGAAACGGCAGTTGTGAAGAGTCGGCCTGTACGCGTGGCACCAGAGCTGGCCGTACTCGGGAGAGCATCTCGAAGGACAGATCAGTGAGTGCCACATCTGCAAACCGTGACAACAGGTAGCCGGTGGCGCGACCGTTGCCGCCACCCAGATCAATCGCTCGGTTCCGTTCGGCTGGCGGTGCGAGTGGCAACCCGCGGTCCAGTGCGTCGGTCAGCGGAACCTCCACCACCGGTGCCGTGCCGTCGGGTGTGTCGTCGGTCGGCCAGGTAGGTGCCAACGAATCGAAGAGCTCCTCGATCTTGTGGCGGCGGTCATCGCTCCAGCCACCTGGATCGAAAGCGATCTGCAATGTGACCTGACGCATCGGATGGTCGGTTCCGTTCACCGGTGGCGTTGCAACTGATGATGGTGGCGTGAGCGTCTCGAGTTGATGGATCACGCTTCAAGCATCGCATGCTGGATGTCTAGACGAGCGGCAGTTTGTCACTGTCCCGGACGTCTGTCCTGGCTGGACCTACCTTGCTGAGAACCGCAACGACAATTCAGGAGTGCGGGCAGAATCAGGACTACCCGCGCCTGGGAGGCTGGTCATTCTTTGATCGCGTGACGGACCGCGTCAGCCGCAACTTCGTTTCAATCGAGTTGTCTGACCCGGTTAGCGAGTTCGCCTAGTGCTGTGATGGTCGCTGCGCCTTTCTCCTGTTGACGGTTGCGGAACGCTTGTATTGCCTTGGCCGAGATGCGGTGGTGCCGGCCGTCCGTGCGGAATTCGATGCGTCCTGCATGGATGAGTTTCATCAGCGATGGTCGTGACATGTCGAGGATCGCTGCTGCCGCAGTGCCTTCTCGCGAACACGTTGACGACGGCTTGTGGCGTGTCGGGTGGTCGGCGGTTCCTTGATGCGATTCCGCGGATGACTTCGCGGACCGTGTGTGACGACGAATCGGTGAGATGTTCTAGGAACACGTCCGGGTGCTGGGCCTCAACCCGGTGCGGCTCGCAGTGCTGAGGCAAGAAGTGCTGCAAGTTGTAGGTGACAACAACCGGTGCGCCGACGTGCATCGCAAGCGCCAGCACGTGTCGATCACCATGATCGTTGTTCATCGCTGAGACGAGGGCAGGAGGAGGTTCTGCCAACGCTGCCGGTTCGAAGGTGTTCATCGCTGCGAATCTGCGATCGAGTACGGCTGGGAAGACGGCCATAGGGTCGAGTAGTGCCGCTCAGAACGGCATTCCGTGCTCCTCGGCGAGATCGTGGAGTTCTACGAGTGCATGTCTGCGCTCAGTCTCGCGGCGTTCTTTGTACTCCAGAAGGTCGCTCAGCCGAACTTGGCGGTGGGTGCCAACGCGATGGTACGGGATGTTCTCGCTATCGAGGATCTTGATCAGGTGCGGCCGGCTGACGTTCAACAGTTCGGCTGCCTCCGCAGTAGTGAGCTCGGCGTGTAGCGGAACCAACGAGATCCCATTTCCACGTTTGAGTTCAGCGACCACGCTTACCAATATGTCGTAGAGCTCCCCAGGAAGCTCGTGTGACGTTCCATCCGGCGCAACGAGTCGAGGGGTAGCGCCCGGGCTGGCGAACTTTGCCCCAGGCACACACATTCCCGTCTCACGTCGCTGCGGGAACGCGGCGTGAAGTTCGTCAACCGCTTCATTCGAAATGGTGTTCGGGAGAAGTGTCGCTGTCATCGGATCCTCCTGATTCTCACGGACCCCGGTAGCGAATAATCGCAATAATCGCAACGGCTTTGGGGCGGCATCCCCTCACAGTGACTCACCAGCCGGACCAGTTGACGGATGCGAATACGATCTTGACACCCATGGCTGTCTCGCTGACGACAAGGTCCCGTTCTGCGCTGAAACGCAAGCAGGTGCCACCAGCACACGCGCCGCTGACTGCCACGGGACAGGCGTGTAGTAAACCGCAAGGTCGTGAACCGTGGAGGCCTCGAAGTGTGGATCGCATCCGTCACCTTGCCGTGGAGCTCAGCACCAAGGGAGCACGCCCGTTCCCCCGAGGTGCTGATGCGACCGTCCTGTTGCGTTCATCTCAACCCGCTCATCTGAATTACCTCGGGCCTTGCAGCATGATCTGCTCGCAAACCGGACGATGAAACCTTGCTCGGACTATGGGCATGTGCGTGTGACGTCTCGAACCGCAGGATTTCTTCGATGACCTCAGATGGGAGATCGCCGTTTGGGCTGATTAGTGGAAGCCGTGACTGGCAGGTGCAGCGAGCAACCTGGCCCGGAGGCAGTGACGCTTGAGGAATGGTACTGATAGTAGTACCATTGATGAGTGGCGAGGATTGAGAAGACTATGGCAGCGATGCGTACTGCACCGCAGAACATTTCCTACAACGACCTTCACTCGGTGTGTGTCCACTTCTTCGGGGAACCACGACAGAACGGGACATCCCACGCAGTGTTCAAGACCCCTTGGCCGGGCGACCCAAGGGTGAACATCCAAAAATCCAAGGACAACCAGGCCAAGGCCTACCAAGTCCGGCAAGTTCTCAAGGCAATTGACAAGCTCCAGGAGGTACAGAAATGACCGATGCCCGGCACTACTCATATCGAGTCCTGTGGTCCGGTGATGACGACGAGTTCGTCGCTACCGTGGCTGAGTTCCCGTCACTGTCATGGCTCCACTCGGACCAAGCCAAGGCGCTTCGAGGCCTGGTGAACATCGTTTCCGATGTTGTCGCAGACTTGGAGGCAAACGGCGACCCGGTACCCGAACCGATCTCCGAGCGGCGCTTCTCAGGCAAGTTCAACATTCGCGTTCCCGAGTCCCTTCACCGTGAACTGGCTCTCTCCGCCGCGCAAGAGGGGATCAGCTTGAACAGGCTCGTCAGCGACCGACTCGCCCGCAGCTGAATCGTGCCCATTCGCCCCGAGCGACTGAGGGCACTCATCCCACAAGCCGTGGGCTTGAACCCTCTCGGAACCAGAGATCACCTACCCGCCAGATCCACCGCGGAGTGTTATATCAACCAGATGTCCGTCGAGGCCATGGGCATAAACGTCGATCGTTTCAGGTAAGTCAGTGGCGATAGTGACGTCATCAACCCTGACTATGCATGCTGCGCCGGTGCCACTAACGAACGCTTCACCGGTTCGTGCCATCGCCCGCTAGAGCGCATACATAGGCTCGTCTTCAACGATTCATTAATAGGACAATCGATGATTCCCTACTCGGTTGTGGCACGGCCCGTGTGAGCGAGCGGTTCTCAGTGCTGGTGTGCGCAATACACGGGCCCGCCCCAGGTCCTCTACAACTGGTCAGTCGGGTGCCCGCTCGAACCCCAACGCGTCGCTGATCTCGTCGTCGATGGTCCGAAAACTGTGCAAGCCGTAGTCGCCGACCGGCTCCACCGCGCCCGGCACCTCGTTGAGCGCCTCATCGAAGTAACGACCGTCCCAACGCCGGAAGCAATGCTGCTCGAGGACATCACCGGCCTCGATCGGCCAGTGAGCCACCGTCTCGAAGTACCCCTTCGACCATGGCAGGCGGTTCGTCATCATCGGCGACACCAACAGCTCACCGGCCGACAGCGCTGAGCGCTCCGGCACCTCCTTGGAGTCGAACCGCGGCCGGTAGACGTAGATCAGAATCGCGCCACCCATCGACGGTCCGGCCATCGCTTCCGTCGTGACGACCCGCCCGAACAGGAACCGATCATCGGGCAGCTGCATCGCGAACAGATCTCCGGCCTGCGGCTTCTTGCGCGACGGCTTCAGGACCTGCAGGTTCGTGAGAACGTCACCCATCACTACAACCCGTTGGCTCGGAGCCAGGTTTCGCCCCAGTCGACAGTCCCCTGGTACCACGAATGCTTCGGGCTGATGCTGTGTCGCACGTTCTGGAAACCCGGGTTTCGGACGATCAACGTCTCCCCGATCGCCCGAGCCTGCCCTCGCGTCACGGGTGTCGACGTGACCTGCTGCAGAATGAACCGGTCCCCATGCTGAATCTGGCGACGACCAAGGTCGTTCGTGATTCCGGCATACACCGGCTTCCCTCCACTCACCCCGTAGTACATGGGACTGACAGCAACGACGAGCTACTTTACGAACTCGCTCTCCAGGATCTTTCCTGACTCCCAATCGATCTTGCAGACGTAGGACTTGAACGATCTCGCGACCAGGGCCCTCGCACTATCGACCTCCACCTCGTAATAACAGTCGCCGGTCTCGTTGGTGGGTAACTCAGCAGTCCACTTGACGGTTCCGTCCAGTCGGACCGCCTCCAGATTCTGGAACGTCCCAGGTCGGCCGAGGTGCGCCGTGACGGCATAGCGGACAATCAGGTAATCGCCATGGCGGATTGCCTGATCAACTGGGTACCTCAACGCGATTGATTTGCCCGCGACTATTACCTTGTTGCCCATCGGTACTGGATCATCGCTCATCTGAATGGCTTCCCCACTCCAAAGTTCTTCGGATCGATAAGATCGAGTAGCTCGAATTGAAGAGGCACACCTGGCTGATCAAAGGCCTCGGTCGCGATAGAACTCTGAAGGCGCGTACCAGCGGGAACTCTCACTTCCTGGATTAAATCCTCCCTGTTACCCCGTGGCAGTGCCAATCCCCTTATAGCGTCGTCCGCGCTTGCAGGGGGAGCCCCAGTGAGGAATCCCCCCATTCTGTTCCGGCCACTAAATACCCGGTAGTACGTTTGATCTGTCTCTGTCACGAACGACCGGGACGGTTCACATAACCGAAGCCTCGAACGTTCACTCCGGTGGTTTCTGATGTCCTGCGACCAGCGTGGTCATATGTGTAGGTGGTGGGTGTCCCGACGGTAGGCGTAGCCGATACCAATTGTCCCGCAGTGTTATAGACATAGCCGGTGGTGGTACCCGCAACGGTTTGTGAGACACGCCGACCAGCACTGTCATAGACATAGACGGTGTCGTTGGTGGTGCCGGGGGCGTCGACACCGGTTAGTTGTCCCGCCGGATCATATGTGTAGACAGTGGCCGCCCCGCCAGTGGTTTCTGAGGCGATCCGACCAGAGGAGTCATAGGCCAAACTGGTCGAACGACCAAGACCTCCACCCGTTTGGGTGTAGCCCGATAGTCGACCCTGGGTGTAGTTCCAGGCTCGGGTAACACCACCAGGGAGCGTTTCAACCGTCAACCGTCCATCAAGGTCATAGCCATAGCCGGCGATCGTTTCAGGATGGTCATTGGCGATAGTGACGTCATCAACCCTGACAATGCCCGCAGCGCCGGTGCCACCAACAGTGACCCATTTCGGGGTACCCCAAAAGAACGGTAGGAAATCGTTGAACACGACACCCCACGACGCGGGTTCAGGATCCCCAACCGACCAGACCTTGATTTGTATCCAGTTCTGCGAAGTGACAACCCGTGAACGCATCCAAGTGCTGCGGTCACCTGGACATTGCGTCAGAGATATTCGACCGATTGGGCGAGTAGTTCTAGTCGCACCGCAGAATCGATCAGACCGAGGTTGTCAATCACGCCCCCCGATTGGAACGACACGTGCCATCTGGACGACCCAGATAAAGAACTCGCCCTTGCGGCTAACGGAGTCCTCGACCAACAAACCATGCACAACCCAGTTCACCCGACTGATGTAATCGAGACTTCCTGAGAAGCTCCAGTTGGTGCCCGTATAACTCAGGATCGGTCGCTCCAGTTTCTTCCAAACCGCTGTGTTGACCGCAGCTTCAATCCAAGCACAGGGATGTTCCGGAACCCAGCTGGCAAGTGGCGTCAGTACTGCAATCCAAGAGACAGCGTGAGCAGGGTGAGAAGCTATGTGCACAACTCGAGGGCGAGCCCATAGAGCCCCGGCATACGCCTCGTCGCCATCGACAGTGTTGGCCGATCTGCCCGATGAATCCTGCGAGGGAGGCTTGTCACTGCAATGACAGACCAAGCCGACTGAGATCAAGAAGGTCGGGATCCTGAGACTCCAGAATCTGTTCGAACGATTCCCAGCCCTTCTCCTCGACGAACCGATGCTCCTCTGTTGTGATCGGCACGAGCCAGACGAAGACCGTTGGGGGATCGCTGCCTCGCCACACATGGAACGAGTCGGGGAAGAACACGGGGATGGCGCAGTAGAGATCAGTCACCACACCGGGGAGCCCGAACGGCCCGGCACAGACCGATCCCCGAAGTAGTGCATCACCTCGACGCGCTGCATCGACAGCCACGTCATGCAGAGCGGTGACGATCGATGCTGAGTGGAACCGGTCATAGGTCGAAACAAGGAACTCCTGGCGAACCAGCTGGCGGCCCGGGAGTGCCAACGCCACATCACTGAGGCCGAGCGTCACGAACGTGGCTGTCCCCGGGATCGGAGCCCCAGAGAACCGCAGCACCGTGAAGGGCAACCGCTCACCGGCCTCGGTCTTCGACCAGCCACCATCGATCGGACCCAGGAAAGACTCCATATGAGCGATCACGTCGCCCTCCGGTTCGCATCTCATAGCGGCCTGGCTCCTCGGCCACGGTTGCACCTC
>JAGQSZ010000096.1 GCA_020439285.1 Microthrixaceae bacterium | reverse complement strand
CGCCCGTTCCTCTTCGAGGGGCGCCGTCGTTCGGTTCAGGCCGAACAGGGCATCAACACCCTCAAGGAAAAGGTCGACACGCAGATCGTCATCCCCAATGATCGACTGCTCACGGTCGCCAACGAAAAGACCTCAGTGGTCAACGCATTCAGACTGGCCGACGAAATCCTGCTCCAAGGCGTTCAGGGCATCACCGATCTGATCACCACACCCGGCTTGATCAATACCGACTTCGCAGACGTGCGGATGATCATGAGCGATGCGGGTAGCGCACTCATGGGCGTAGGGAAAGCCAGCGGCGAAGGCCGTGCACTTCAGGCCGCCCGGCAGGCGATCTCCTCGCCGTTGCTCGAAGCAGCCATCGACGGGGCCCGCGGAATACTCCTGAACATTTCGGGTGGATCCGACCTGACGTTGTTCGAGGTGAATGAGGCAGCATCGGTCATCCATGAAGTCGCCCACCCCGAGGCCAACATCATCTTTGGTGCTGTGATCGACGATGAAATGGGTGAAGAGATCCGTATCACTGTTGTCGCCGCCGGATTCGAACGTTGGGACGATGGCCGCTCTGGTCGTCGAGCTGAAGGATCCGGATCTTGGGCCGCTCCCCGGAAGAGGTCCGAGTCATCCGAGCCGATCGCCGATGTCTTCGCGAGCGATGACGACGAAGAGTCGCTGTTCGAGCCCGACGACGACTTCGACGTTCCTTCGTTCTTGAAGTAGGGCCTTGCGGGCCCACTGGGTATTCACCAACGTCAACGACGGGGACTTCAGCGGGTCTGCGAGTTCTGATGATCTGAACCGTCGTTGTCGAGACCTGATCGATCGTCCTTGGACGCTGCTCGATCAGGTTCATGGCACGGACGTCGTTGTAGTCACCGAACCAGGTGGCGGAACTGGTCGCAGTGCCGATGCCTCGGTAACAGCATGTGTCGGTGCAGTGCTTGCAGTCAGAACGGCTGACTGTGCTGCTGTTGTGCTCGTCGGTCGAGACGACGCGGGTCAGGCGACGTCGGTCGGGGTTGCACACGCTGGCTGGCGTGGACTGTTGCTCGGTGTGCTTCAGTCCACGGTCCACGAGCTCGAGATGCTCGGAGCAAAGACAGTCGAATGGCATCTAGGGCCCTGTATTTCTGCTCCTCGTTACGAGTTTGGTAAAACGGATCTGGACAGGCTTGTCCAGAGATACGGAACGTCGCTGCGTTCGACCACGAGCACCGGCGCACCGGCGCTCGATATGCGCGCCGGCGTACGCGCTGCAATGGCTGAGACAATCGCAGAGCCAAACGACCACGATCCCGCGTGCACAGCATCGAGTTCCGATTACTATTCGTGGCGCGCCCGTTCAGATCGGGGTCGTCAGGTCACAGCGGTCTGGTTGGACGCTGAGGACCGATGACGGTTCCGTTCTGCGGTTGTCACGAAAGACGAGTGTCGCGAACTAGAGTGCGACTCGAGGAGACCTTCTATGGCCAACTGGACGACCGTGAAAGAGTGGCTGGGACTCAGCGATGCATTCGACCCGGCTGCCTCTGACTACGACGAATATGACGAATATGAAGATGGCAACGACTATGACGACCCGAGCGACACGGTCTATGACGCGCCCGCGGTGAGAGCCGTGCCACCGTCATCCACTCGAACCCGCGGCCACGATCGAGGTCGAGCCGGTGGAGAGGAATGGGAAGAGGGCGACGGCGGTGTTCGCGTCATTTCATCCGTTGCTCCTACTGAAGAACCTCGCGGAATCGTTCGTCCCCTGCCCACCGCTGCAAGTCCGGTGGTAATGGCGCCGTCGAGTTTCAACGATGCGCCCCAAATGGCTGACGTGTTCAAGGAGAACAAGCCGCTCATCTTGAACATGCAGGGCATGGATCGTGACTTGTCCCGACGTTTGGTCGATTTCTGCAGCGGCTTCTGTTACGTGCTCGACGGGAAGATGGAACGCATTACCGATCACGTATTCCTGCTCACGCCTGAAGGTGCTGTCGTTTCCGATGACGATCGGCAAAAGATCAGGGACGGCGATCTCCAGGACTGACACAACGTGTCAGCTATCTAAGATCCCGTACCCGGTACCGACCCCCTTGGAACCGTCTTGTTGAATTCCGTTCTCTGCCCGCTTCTAAACATTTTTCTGCTGCTGATTTTTGTACGAATCATCCTGAGTTGGTTTCCTGCCACTGGCGGATTCCTCGATCAGGTGAACCGTTTCGTGATGATCGCCACGGAGTGGATCATGGGCCCGTTGCGGAGGATTATTCCCCCGGTGCGGCTCGGAGCAGCAGCGCTTGATCTGTCCCCGATCATCGTGATCATTGGAATTTCGGTGATATCAGGACTCATCGGCTGCTGATATTCGACTCAACCTTGTGATCATGTAATCGCGGGCTGTCCACGGCTACCATTGGCCAAATGGAGTTGACTCCCCAGACGTTCGAAAAGGCCGAGTTCGTAGAAGTTAGGCGTGGCGGTTACAACATTGATCAAGTCGAGGCGTTTCTCGAGGAGACGGGCACTGAGTTCGCTCGGATGCTCCTCAAGTTCGAGAAGGCTGAGGACAGGGTTGCTGCTGCAGAAGCACGTGCTTCTGAGTCCGAGGGCCGCGTTGACAAGTTGAAACGGGCGGTTGAAGAGCTGCGGCAGAAACTCGCTGCTGCCGAAGCCCAATCAGGAGGCGCCTCCGCTGGTCAGTCTTCTGGCGGGACCCTCGATGATCAGGTCGAGAATGTTGCACGGGCGTTGATCTTGGCCCAGGAAGCAGGAGATCAGGCACTCAAAGAGGCACATGACGAGGCCCGGAACATTGTCGAGTCCGCCAGGGCCCAGTCGGAACGTGAAGTAGCCGAGACCAACGCGAAAATTGAGGCGCTGGTCATTGAGGGCAAGGCAAGAGCGGATCAGGAATTCGCTGCACGGCGCGAAGACGCGTTGACCGCTGTTGTCGAACTCGAGTCCCGCAGGGCGGTATTGACCGACATCATCTCTCGACTCGACGAGCGCGTAGAGGGCTATCGCGAAGACATGCGCAGCGCTGCCAATGAACTCCTCGCAGTCGCCGACAACCCATCGATGTTGGGCCAACGTTCGGGTGGTCAGCCAGCGTCGAACCATGATGTCGAGGTGATCTCGCCGTCAGAAGTCGAGGTTGTCAGCGTCGACAGGACCGTCGAAGAACCAGTTGATGAGGCGGACGACGAGCCCGAAGAGTTGCTGGACCTCTCATTGGAGTCGACCTCGGTAGAGGCGGATGCCGCTGGAGATGACGACGTAGTTTCGGACGACTCCGAAGAACCAATCGCATCTGAATTAGAGAGCGATTCCGGCACTGCAGAGGAAGTGGGTGAACCCGCTCCTTTAGTCGAAGCGGCGAGCGATAACGCTTCGCTCGTCGCTGAAACTGCCACCATCGACGATCAGGATGTTGACCTCGACGACGTCGACCTCGAAGAGCCGACAACGACTGATAATTCGAATACTGATGACGGAACCGGTTCGGAGGCTGGGCAGGGCTATCTAGATCTCCGCGATGGAACCGAGGAATCGAGTGAAGTCTCCGACGGAGCGTGGGGTCCGGGTAGCTGGGCAATGATCGCTGATGAGTTCGAAGACGGTGACGACGACGACTTCGAGGAACCAGCGGCCGCTAGTCAAACCAGAGAGTCGTTGATCGCAAAGCTGCCGTCACCATCTGGGGCCGTGCATTCGGCATCGGTAGACGTAGCCACGCCCTCGACCAGCATGGAAGACCCGACCGAAGCCCTAGACCAGGTCGGTCTTATCCGTGATCGCTTCCTTGAGGAGCTTGACCAAGCCGTCAACGCCGACCTTGACGGCGATGACGAGGCTCTCGCTGCATTCCTCGAGGGCAGTTCGGATGCCAAAGTCCGACGCTTCGGGTGGCGTCGCTGACCAACTACGAACGCGCACGCAGATCTCATGTTGGTGCTCCTACGCGCGTGCTGTATTCACGCTCGCGCTGAGTCCGGCTAGGGTTCTCGGACCATTCGGGCGACGGGTATAACGACGAGTACAGGCGCAGGAGATCCACAAATGGCGTTTTTGAGGAAGAAGAAGGAACCGGCTTCCAAGACCGAGACCAAGGAAGTCCCGGCCAAGAAGGCGGCTCCGGCTAAGAAGTCCGCGGCAGCGAAGAAGGCTCCGGCCAAGGCACCTGTGGCTAAGAAGGCCGCGCCGGCGAAGAAGACAGCGAAGGCGGCTCCGGCTAAGAAGGCACCCGCAGCGAAGAAGGCGGCTCCGGCTAAGAAGGCGTCGGCCAAGACAGCTCCTGCGTCAAAGAGCTCAGGTCCGCGTCCATTGGGCCAGCCCAAGGTGGAGAGGCCAGCGGAGCCGTTGCGGTTCGGATCTCCGGGTTACCCCTTTGATCAGACGTTCCTCGACGCACAGATCAAACTGTTGAACGAAGAGCGCGAGACACTCGTCGGACAAGCTGCGTCACTCAAGTCAGAAGCCGATGCTCTTGCACGCGACCGTGAACCCGGCGATGTGCAATTCGACGACGAATCCGGTGAGGGCGACACTCTCGCCGTTGAGCGCGACATGGATCTGGCCCGGGCTGCTAGTGCTCTCCAGACAGTTGATGAGATCGATGCCGCTCTCGAGCGGATCACCAAGGGCGTCTACGGGATCTGTGAGTACTCAGGAATGCCCATTCCCAAGGAACGGCTCAAGGCCATCCCCTACGCTCGTGAACGTGTCGAGTTCAAGACCCGAAGCTTCCGCTGATCAGGTGGGCCGATGACTGATTCGGCAGCCAGCAAATCAGATGACACGGGATCAGCATCTGGCGACGGATCGGTCAGCCATGCGCGGCCCGGGTTAGAGCAGCGACTCAGGTGGTCGATCGTCGCGGCTTTGGCGATAGTGACCTTGGCCGTCGACCAACTCTCCAAGCGGGCGATGCTCGCGTCGCTCGATATCGGAGAACCTGTCTCTGTGCTCGGACCGTTGCGGTGGAACCTCGCGTTCAACACCGGTATGGCGTTCTCCCGTGGGGCCAATGCCGGTCCGATCATCGGGCTGATCGCTCTGGTCATCACCTCGGTGATGATCGTCTTGGCTCGAAACAGCAACTCCAAGTTCCAACTTGTGGCGATGGGCGCCATAATCGGTGGTGCGCTGGGCAACGTGTTGGATCGTCTGTTGAGGGTCGGGAACCTTGGCAGTCCGATCGATGGTGGTTTCATGAGCGGAGCTGTCGTCGACTTCATCGACCTTCAGTTCTGGCCGATTTTCAATGTCGCAGACATGGCCGTGGTGGTCGGTGGGCTGGCCTTGGCGCTGAGCATGCTGTGGGTCGACGATCGTGACGAATCGGCCATCGCCGAAGTGGCCGAATCCGTTGACAGTTCCTCTACCAGTGACGAAAGCCCTGATGTCGGGGACTGATCAAGCGGGACCTTCGAGCGAGGATCGCCGGGATTTCGACACCCGAGCTGAGCTTGTCGTTCCGGAGGCTCTGGAGGGAGAACGACTCGATAGAGCTGTAGCGATGCTGGTGGGCTGCTCACGGTCCCAGGCCGCAACGCTTGTTGCCGATGGTGGGGTCGAGGTCAACGGCGCCTCAGTGACCAAGGTCTCTCTTCGTCTGTCAGCAGGGGATGACTTGGCCATCCATGGGGCTCCACAGGAAGAGATCGACGATGTTCTACCCGATCCGGGCGTCGACTTCGGAGTGGTTTATGAAGACGAGCACGTCATCGTCATAAACAAGCCAGCCGGCTTGGTGGTCCACCCCGGAGCAGGTAACCGCACCGGGACTCTGGTCAACGGTCTGCTCCACCGCTATCCCGAGATCGCGACTGTGGGTGATCCCGCTAGGCCGGGAATTGTCCACCGTTTGGACATCGGTACCTCAGGTCTCATGGTTGCAGCGAGAAGCCAGCAAGCGTACGACGAGCTTGTCGATCAACTGGCCAGCCGCAGCGTGCATCGGACCTACTCGGCTCTGGTACTCGGTCATCTGACGCATCCACGTGGTGTCATTGACGCTCCAATTGGACGGTCCCGGCGCGATCCACTCCGGATGACCGTGTCCACCGTCGGGCGCGAGGCACGCACCCACTACGAACTCGATAGAAGCTTTGATGAACCCATCGAGACCTCGCTGATCACATGCCGCCTCGAAACAGGTCGAACTCATCAGATCAGGGTCCACCTGTCCTCGATCGGTCATCCCGTTGTGGGAGATGACCGATACGGCGGATCGCGAAAGAGACTCGAGTTCAAACGTCCGTTCCTACACGCCAGAGAGCTTGCCTTCGCACACCCCACAACTGACGAGGAGATGTGGTTCGCTTCAGAACTACCCGGTGACTTGTCGGCTCTACTCGCTGAGTTGAACTGAGTCAGCAATCCCCGGCCACGGGTGGGCGCCCTCGGTAATCGCAACCAGATCAGCCAACGAGTAGTCGTCGAGCAGGGACTTCATCTGAGCCCCAACGTCCTGCCAGATCGCCAGCAGGACGCACTGCCCCTCGTGGTCGCAGGAACCATCGGTATGTGGCTGACCGAAATCGCCGGCCTGGATGGGCCCATCCACAGCGGAAACGATCTGGGCCAGACTCATCTCTTCTGCTGGTCTAGCGAGGATGTAGCCGCCTCCGACGCCACGCTTGGACCGCACCAGTCCCGCACCTTTGAGCGCCAGCAGAATCTGCTCCAGGTATGGCTGGGGGAGACCGGTCCGTTCGGCGATGTCGCGCACCGAGGTAGGCCCCTCGCTCCCATGGAGCGCGAGTGAGAGCAATGCCCGACTCGCATAATCGCCGCGTGTGGAGACCTTCACTCGCTTCATCGTAGGCGGGTCCCCGAACTAGTGGTGCAATTGCGAACGGATTACCGGTAGCGTGTCGTCAGGGGGCAAAGGAGCATTCCCTTGGCAGGCGATCCACAAGACTCAGCTAACTGGTCCAAGGTGGCGGATCCCGTAGACGGGTCTCCGGTGCTTCCTGACTTCGCGGGTGCGTGTACCACCAACGTGATCGACACGATCGTCGAGAACCCTGACGACCCGCCAGAGTGGTTTCCAGAGGGCCTCGAGGGCGCTGAACAGATTGTTCTGTGGGTGCTGGATGGCTTGGGCTGGAATCAGATGGTCGACAGGCTCACGGGGCTTCGTGGTCTGCCAGCGATGAAAGGTCGACCGATAACTACGGTCGCTCCGAGCACTACCTCGACTGCGCTTACTTCAATCTCGACGGGCAAGCCGCCGGGGGAGCACGGAGTTATTGGCTACCGCCTCGATGTCGACGGTGATGTGTTGAATATTCTCCGGTGGACGACCTCCAAGGGGGACGCTCGCGAAGCGATACCGCCCGAGACGATTCAACACGAGCCGGTCTTCGGAGGCCAGCGTCCACCAGTCGTGGTCAGAGCAGAGTTCAGAGACAGCGGATTCACCCGTGCACATCTGGGTGGATGTCGCCATGTTCCCTACCGAATGAACTCGACCCTCATCGCTGAGGTATTGCATCAGATCAACTCGAACGAGCCCTTCGTGTACGCCTACTACGACGGCATCGACAAGGTCGCCCACGAATACGGATTGGGAACGGTCTACGACGCCGAGATCCTGTTGGTGGACCGGATGGTCGAGTACATGATGGAAATGCTCCCGAACGACGTGGCTCTGGTGATCACTGCAGATCACGGACAGGTCGATGTTGGGTCCAACGTGTTTCCCCCTTCACCAGAGGTGTTGAGTTTCACTGAACGTCAGTCGGGCGAGGCGCGTTTCCGTTGGCTGCACGCATTCCCCGGAGCCCAGCACGACTTGTTGGAAGCAGCAAAGGCTCACCACAGTGATGTGGCATGGGTCGTGTCCCGCGATCAAGCAGTCGATGAGGGCTGGTTCGGTCCAAAGGTCCTACCCTCGCCGCTGTCGCATCTCGGTGACGTAGCTCTGGTGACCAAGACACCGGTCGCTTTCGAGGACCCCATGGACACCGGTCCATTCATCCTCAAGGGGCGTCACGGTGCCCTGACAGCCGACGAGATGTACGTCCCGTTGCTCGTTGGTCGTAAGTAGTAACTGATTCCACCAACGCCGGAAACGCGTCCTCTCCCGGTCGATAGGATCGGGGTATGAGCGACGTGAGCCGATCGAATGAACAGGTTGGAGTCCAAGGCCCGAATAGTCATGAGATTCCAGAGGTGATACCCGCTGGGTCCGCGCACCTCGTGGGGATCAACGGCACCTCTGATCCGACCCAGCAATCAGCCTCGCCAAGCGATGGCGATGACGAGTCTGATGTCTTGTCACCTGCCAAGGTCATCCGCATCGGAGCGATGCTCAAACAACTACTCGAAGAAGTGCGCAACACGCCGATCGACGAGGCCGCACGGGGACAACTCGGAGCGATCTACACGAGTTCGATCACCGAGTTGAAGTCAGCGCTCTCCCAGGACCTCGGTGAGGAACTAGATGCGCTTAGCTTCGATTTCGCAGAGTCGACACCACCCTCGGAGTCAGAACTGCGTATGGCTCAGGCGCAACTCGTGGGATGGCTCGAAGGCCTTTTCCATGGAATACAGGCGATGATGGTTGCCCAACAGATGGCCGCACGCCAACAAATCGAAGGTGCACGATCTGAACTGGGTGAGCGCTCGCCGGGGCCGGTACCGGGGCCAGGCTACATCTGATCTGCAAACTGAACGACAAACGTCCACGAACACAGGAAAGGCAACAAGTTGGGGGACTCATTCGTCCATCTCCACCAACACACCGAGTACTCGATGCTCGATGGGGCATCGCGTATCGACGATGTCGTAACGGCAGCAGTCCGTGATGGGCAGCCTGCCATGGGCATAACCGACCACGGCAACATGTATGGCGTCTTGGAGTTCTACAAGAAGTGTTCCGACGCCGGCATCAAGCCGATCATCGGCAGTGAGCTCTACATGGCTTACGAGCACCGCACCGAGCGACTCAAGACTGTGGGCTCAAAGGTCGACGACTCCGGCGGCGACGCCGAGGGCGGAAGAAAGTCCTACTACCACCTGACCACACTCGTGGAGAACCAGACCGGGTACAAGAACCTGATCCAGTTGGCTTCTCGTGCGTTCATGGAGGGCTACTACCGCAAGCCGAAGGTCGATTGGGAGATCCTCGAGGAGCACTCCGAGGGGCTGATCGTCACCACAGGCTGTCTGGGCGGACACGTCCTGCAGGCGATGATGAACCAGGGGTTCGATGCGGCCTGTGACAAAGCAGGCAGGTTGCTCGACATCTTCGGTCGTGATCACCTGTTCGTGGAACTGCAGGACCACGGCATCGCTGATCAGAAGCGGACGAATCCGGAACTGCTCAGGTTGGCCAAACGTCTGCGCCTTCCCCTGCTCGCCACCAACGACAGCCACTACGTCCGCCAAGGGGATGCTGTCGCTCACGACGCACTGTTGTGTGTGAACACCGGATCGTTGATCAGCGACACGAACCGGTTCCATTTCGAGGGGGATCACCATTACCTCAAGTCGGCTGCAGAGATGCGCCACCTGTTCCGTGAAGTCGAACAAGCTTGTGACAATTCACTTTGGATAGCGGAACGATGTGACCTGCAGATCGATTTCGCTGACCCGTTGCTGCCGAACTTCCCGTTGCCCGAAGGGTTCGCGAACGACACCGAGTATCTGCATCACCTGACCTTCACCGGGGCCAGGAAGCGTTGGGGAGACAACCTGCCAGAAGCAGTAGTCGACCGACTCACCTATGAACTCAAGACCATCGCCGACATGGGGTTCTCGTCGTACTTCTTGGTTACTTGGGATCTGATCCGACACGCGCGAGAAGCGAACATTCGTGTCGGTCCCGGTCGTGGGTCAGCCGCTGGTTGCGCCGTCGCCTACTGCTTGTGGATCACGGATCTGGACCCGATTCGCTACGATCTGCT
>JAGQSZ010000095.1 GCA_020439285.1 Microthrixaceae bacterium | reverse complement strand
ATCCCCTATCCTCCGCAGGTCAGGGGCGGTTTCCGAGAGAATCGGGAGCCGCCCCTGAATCGTCAATCCCCACATTTCCCCACATCAGGTGTCAGAACCGTGTGGGGTTTCCGCTGGTCGAGGGCGTCCCAGCGCTGCAGCAGCCTTGCCCAGATCAGCGGGATCGGTGTGCCCGTAGACCCGCAGCGCCAGCACTCCGCCATCGGCGTGCCCGAGCCAGGTAGCCACGTCCATCAGGGGGACGCCTGCCGATAGGAGGCGGGAGGCGGCGGTGTGCCTCATGTCGTGAAGCCTGTAACCGCTGATGCCCGCTACTGTCATCGCCTCGTGCCACGCCTTGTCCAATGAACGCGGCGACAAGGGAGTGCCGTTGTCCTTGGTGATCATGTAGAGGTCGTCCTCGCCCTTCCAGCGCGTCCCTGAGCGCACTTTGTCCGCCTTCTGGAGGTCACGGTGCCGCCGTAGCGCCTGAACGGTCTCAGCGGGCAGCAGCAGCGTCCGTCGCGCCGCCCTCGTCTTGCCCTTTTTCTTCTCCTCGGTTCCGCCCGTCACGGGGACGCGAGTCCGATCAATCCGCAGCGTCGGGGAGTCGCCGTCCAAGTCCCTGATGCCAGACCATCGCAGCCCCGCAAGCTCGGCTCGTCTGAGTCCCAGCAGCGCCAGCTCGATGAGGATCGCGCGGCGCAGTCTGACCCGTTCCGCGCGCGGCTTCCCCGATACCGTGAAGGGAGAGTGGGCGTCAAGCAGCGCCCGAATCTCGTCATCGGTGAGGCGGCGGCGCAGGTCTATCTCGTCCTCATTGCCGCTCCCTTGTGGGGAATCTGTGGGGATGTCGTTGGCTTTGAACGGCACCACCAGCTCCACCACGTTTCGGGGCAGGACACCTTGCGCCATGAGGTCTTTCCACACCGTCGCCCATTTCGAGCGGGTCGTGTTCGTGTAGACCACCGACCGCTTTTCGACACCCTCGATCTCTCCGTCGATGAGCTTCCGCAGCGTGTCCTCAACGTCCTTCTTCGTGATGGTCTGAACGCGGCGATCACCGAGGGCTTTCACGATGGGAGCAAGCGCGGATGCCCGCGCCGACTTCGTGTTAGCCTCGCCCCGCTGTCCGTCCAGCCAGTTCTGGATAGCCTGCGAGACGGTGAGCATCTGCTTCCCGATGAACGTCCCATCAGCGACCTTCGCCTCGACTGAAGCCTGCCAGTCGCGCGCCTCCGCGAGGGTGGGGAAGGTCTTCTCGGGCTGACCGCCGCCCACCGCGCGGGCGTCCGCACGGGCGCGATAACCGTAGCCCCGCTCGAATCGGGACGTGACGAGCTTGTCGATGTTCGGATAGCGAGTGGGTTCGCCCTTCTGCCGAGCCATCAGCGAACGATCCTCATGGTTGGACTACCCATCTCGGTACCTCTTCCCCCACGCGAAGAACGGTCGGATGCGGCGCTGCCATTCCTCCCGTTGGGAGTTCCGTTGCCACTCGGGTATGTCCAGATTCGCCGCGCTGAGGTTCAGAGGCGCGAAGCCGGTCAGCCAATCCCACACGGTTTCCGCGTCCGAGGTGATCGGCGGTTGTCCCTTGCTCTCATCCTCCTTGACCAACGTGACATCCATGTCCGTGTAGGTCTCCGGCGACCAGTTCGGGAGATTGTCGTATCCACGCTCACGAACGGGTTTGGTCAACGGAGCAGGAGGCATCAACAAGGTCACCGGGGAAACGTCGAGCGCAATAGCAAGGATCACCAGGTCATCCACGTCCACCTTCCTGCGTCCGTTCTCGATCTCCGACACCGCGTTCGGAGTCAGGCGATTACCTGATCTCTCCGCCATCGCGCGGACGGAAATCCGCTGATCGTCGCGGATCCTTGCCAAGTTCGCCGCGACGGCTTCAGTCGCCGCACCTGCGTTCACCTTCGGTTTTGCCATATTCCTACCCTCACAGATACCGGACGCTCCGTCAACATTCCAAAAACATTCCGTGTGCTACTTGCGTACACTCACTGAGACTGTTACTGTACTCGATATGAACACATCTACCAGTCACACCGATGACGATCTGTTGACCGTCTCCGATGTCGCGGAGATGCTCCACGCCTCCCGCGCCACGGTGTTCCGCATCCTGCGTGCGGGCACCCTACCCAGCATCAAGGTCGGGAAGAGCCGCCTTGTTCGGCGCGGCACCCTTCACCGGTTCATCCGCGCGCAGGAGTCGGCAGCATGAACAGATGGAATCCCCGTCAGTTCGCGAAGGCGGCTGCCACCCTCCCGCTTCAGGACAAGCGCCAGCCGCGCCTGGTATGGGTGACCTCCCAGGCGATGCGACGCGCGACGGATGCCTGGGCTATGGGGACGCTGCCCATCCTCGGGCACACGCTTCCCACCACTCCGCTCATCCTTGGATTCGAGGAGGAGTTGACCTTCAGCCCGGGTAGTCCCGCAACCGCCCACATGGCGAGCGTTGAATACTCCGGGGACATGCCACGGCTCGCGCGTGAACGCGATTACCCATACGCCGTGGACGTGGTGCAGACCGGACATCAGGTGCAGGCGTGGAACCAAATTCGTCGGGATGCTCTGGGCGGGATCCTGGTCAGCGAATTCGGTGGGGCACCTGAGCCTGGATTCGAGAAGGCGCTTCCCCTCAACACAGGAATCGCACCACCCGCCCTCGGCGGTGACCCGGAACGGTACGAGTTCACCCGACTGATCGCGTCCGTGAACGTCGTGGTGGTCGTCGTGTGGGCGTTGCTGAACGAGCCCGTCGCCCAGGGTGATGCCGCCGTCACTGTCGAGGCGTCACCGCTGACCATCGGCAAGAAGCGCACCCGTCGCGACGTGGACGTGTCCGTGGTGGACATCCGCCGACCGAACAACGTCAGGTATCTCCCGAGCGCTCACCGCATCGAGCATGACCACCGCTGGACGGTCACCGGACACTGGCGCAACCAAGCCTGTGGTCCGGAACATTCACTGCGCAAACTGATTTGGGTGGACGACTACGTCGCCGGACCCGAGGACAAGCCGCTCATCCGCCGCCCGCGCGTACAGCGGGTCAGTTAGGTGTTGAGACGTCCTTAACACCAAATCGACTGTCACACAACCGAGCACGAAAAACTATCAGGATATTCTCAGGTTATATACCTTACATAACGTGTTTTGAATGGTAAGGTATAGACATACAGCAGAAAACCTGCTAACGACAAAACGAAAGGGCGAGAGCCATGAACGCACAGACCACGAAGACCGAAGTCATCACCATCAACAGCGACGACGAGCTGGTGTACACCCCACGCGAGCAGGCGGTGTACCTGGTATGGGATCGCGAGCTGAACACCCTCTCCGCGACGGTGGAGTGGAAGGCGAATGCGAGCTACCTGTCCTACCCGCGCGGTGTGCGTGACGACGACGCGGGAGCGGAGGTATTCGAAGGATTCCCCGCTGTCGATGCGGAGCCCGCGAATCGCTTGCTGGCTGATCTGGCTGCCCTGATCGACGCGGACAACGGCGACGACTCGGACGGCTGGGGCATCACCATGAAGCTGCAAGAGGAGTTGGCGAACGAGAACGAAGCCGAATACGACGACTGCCGCCATGTCCGCATCGACTATGCCGACGCTCAGCCCGATCCCCGCGCCGATTTCCCCACCATCACAGCGGAATCCACGGATGTGGACATCGACGTTGCTGTGTCGGAGTTCGTTGAGGCTTTCACTGCTGCGGGCAACCGCTTCATCGAGGAATCGACCGTGACCCATGCGGTGCATGAACTCCGCGACGAGCTTCGCGCCGAAGCTGACGAAGCCGACGAGGACTGACCAATCAGGAACGGGCAACCGCTGCCAGAACGCGGTTGCCCGTTCCACCAACCGACCAATCAACGACAAAACGAAAGGGTGAAAGCCATGAACACACAGACCATCAACGCAAACATCTACATCTGCGACCACAACTCGTTCGGCGCATTCCCAAGCCAGGTGCGCGAGTTCCTCGCTAACGCCGAGGTGCCCACCGACGTGTCGCTGACCGTGAATCTCTACTCGGGCGGCGCTGCGTTCGAGGTGACCAAGTGGGACACCAACCGCTGCGCTTACTGCGAGCAGGCGCTCCGCCTGGACGCACTCCCCGGACCAGCTACTGCGTTCGACCAGCTCGGCGGAAAAAGTGGTGAGTACGCCTTCCAGCATGGCTGCGGTGGATACAACCGCCCGTCCGAAGCCCTGGTGTGGGTGGACGAGGACACCGACCTGGACGAGGCGCTGACGGGCATCCTGACCGAGCTGGAAGGGAAGGTGCAGGCTCACCTGACCGAAATCCGCGAGGAGTGGGTGAAGGATGGCGAAAGTCTCCTGGCGTCGGCGCAGGCTGAGCTGGACGCCATCACTGACCCCGAGGAACGCGCCGAGTTCCTGGACGAGTACCGCTATACCGGACCAACGGACGAGTACATCCGTGTCCTCTGGGACGAGGCGCGCGGGGCTCTGTTTGCCGAGGTATATCCGCCGAGCCTGGCTGACTATTCCGACCCCGAGCTGGTCTACGCCGCATAACCACCAGGGACGGGAACCGTTGCCCGACAGAGGTTCCCGTCCCACCAACCAGGAGACCAACGATGACCAAGAAGGACGAGATCCTCACCAGCGCACAGGTGGCGGACATGCTGGGGATCAGCATGGGCAACCTCGCCGCGCGCCGTCACCGTGGCACCGGACCAAAGTACGAGCGCATCGGGCACCGCACGGTGATTTATCGGCGCGCCGACGTTGAACGGTGGCGCGAATCTCCCACCGTGGAGGACAGCCTCGATAACCGAGTCGCCCGCCTGGAGGACGAGGTCACCGAACTCCGCAAGCGAGTGGATGGGTTAGCGCGCAAGAGGCGCTGAACAAAAAGACTTCCCCACAAAGGGGAAAAGTCCCGTTGCAGCGGGGCTCAACCGAAGAAAACTCTCACAGAAAGAATACATCATGACCGTGATCACAGCCCGCAAGGGCAAAGTGCGTTCCACTGAAGGACGGCTGGAGGACAGCGACGCCCTCGGGCTGACCATGAACTCCCGCATCATCTCGCCACGCTACGTGGCGAACGGGAACGGTGCCTGGGAGGGCACCGTGTCGGAGATGCTGGACTACTGCCAGGGACAGCCCACGTGGTCTGTCGAGGAAAACTTGATCGACCGTGGCGTCATCACCGTGGACGAGGACGGTAATCAGGATCTGGAAATCTCCGATGTCGTCCACCTGCTGACGTACGACGACATCAGCCGTCTCCTGGACGACCCGAACGTGACCATCGACAGCGACGATTCGGCGGAGGACGCCGAAGTCGAAGCCTGGGAGATGACACACGCCCCTTCAGTTTTCGGAGGACGCTGACCATGAAGTACGAAGATTTTCGTAATGCCGCCGCGTTGCTGTCACATACCTTCCGTGAGGACGATGACAGTGCCAATGCACTGATCAACGCCCTCAGCGACGATGAGCGACGTAAAGCGCTGACCGCGTATCTCATCATCACCAACACGCACACCGGAAATGCTGGCATCCGCGCCGTTATGCACGCCAGCATCACGGAGATGATGCGGGAATTGGGCGATTTGCCGCCATCCTTCGCCCTGCTTGCTGCGGCTACTCACGAAGACGTGAAGGTGTTTTCGCGCGAAGCCGACAAGATCGTGGATTCGCTGAGCGCCGAGGATGTGCGAGCTGCGGTCGGCCTGTACCCCAAAATCCTCGGAATGCTGCTGCAGGAACTCGATGTGGATCTTCAGCTCTACACCGATGGTTTGGAGCAGTTGGCGCTGGCAATGGCTCATAGCGCTGCGTAATCCGTGAAGGGTGCGGGAACTAAACCGCCCGCACCCTCACCTCCCCCTGACCAGCGGCATGAGGACGAACAACAAACTTCCCGCCGAACACGCGGCGGGGCGAGAAACAAGGAGATCAACGACATGAAAGCCCTGGAGAAGGAAACGCTGTTCCGCGCCCACATGAAGGAAAAAGGGCGGGTACGGCGTGAGGTTCGTCGCGCTGAAGCGGAAGCGGATGCAGCACGCTGGCGCACCGAGGCGGAACGCCGTCAGGCTCGCATCGACAACGCTGTCACTCGCGGGCTGGGCATGTTGCCCAAGCCGCGCAGGTTCCGTGGATACACCCCGGACGAAGTTCACAACGCCGTCACAGTCGCAGCGGCTGCGGCGGTGTAATCGAAAACAGATACAGGAGAACAGAAATGCCAACAAACTCAACCGTCGTCATCGGCGGTATCGGAAAGACACATCACGCCAAGGCGCTGGCGAACATCCATACCGCTGACGAGCGGGGACGTGTCATCGTCCTCACCACACCCAGGAGCACAGACGAGTGGACGCCGACCGAACGGGTGACCGTCACCGGTGACATCGAGCTGGTTCAGGAGACCGTACGGGCGCTGATCGAGTACAGGATCGGGCTGCAGGAGAAGGGACTCGCCACCGGCGCGGAGTTCGACCCTGTCCTCCTGGTGGTGGACGCCGCCGACAAACTCGCTTGGGGCAGCTGGACGGATGCCCTCACAGCGCCCTTGTGGGGCACCGTGGACAGCATCATCAAGCGCGGCAAGGACACGGCGGTCTCGGTGGTGCTCACCACTCAACATCTCGCCGAAGCCGTTCCGAACACGGTTCTGGACGACTCCGATGTGTTGGTGACCGCATACCGCAGCGGACTGACTCGGACACTCCTCTACCCACTCGGATACAAACGCGGGCTGGTTCTGGACATGCTCGAAGCGGGCGCTGACGCGGTGTACATCGACCGTGGCAGCGAGCATGTGGCTGTACTGGGAACCGCAACCGCCGCGTAGTCCCTGGAGGGTGTGCCGCTGACCGGTGACGGTGCAGCGCATGGGCTCACGACCCGCGCACCCACAATGCGGCAAACCCGCCGCAGAAACGAGAAAACCCCGCATATCGCCGTCCAAAGCTCGCGGGGCTATCTCACTCACAGAAAGTAGGTACATCCTACCATGCAGTACCAGAATAGCTCCACCACCAGCGGAAACGCGCCGCTCTCCGATGTGGGTCTGGAGAACCTCCACGTGTCTCGTGAGACTCACATGCACCACGTGGCGAACATCGGCGCATGGGCAGTCATGGGCTCCGTCGAAACCTCGATGTGCCGACGCTGCCGCAGCGATCTCCGCGAGCTTGTCGATAAGGCATTGTGGGACGTGATCGCGTCCGCAGCCGAGGGAGCCCTCAACAATGCCGCCGATCTCGACGCTGCGAAGATGCGGATCAGCAACGCAATGATGGATGTCGTATGGGATGAGCACTGCAAGCTCGAAGGACGCTGGCGGACAGAGGGTGTGCGGAAACGCTACGACCCGCCAGCGATGCCCAAACTGATTCCGTTCGGCGGGTGGCGCCCCGAACCAGACTGCGCCGAGTCCATCCCCTGCTACATGCGCGTCGAGGTGACCGCATGATCACCGTCTACTCGAAACCGCAGTGCCCGCAGTGCGATGCGACGAAGCGCTGGCTGACCAAGAACGGCACCAGCTACATCGAGCTGGACATCACCGATGATCCCGACGCGCGGGACTACGTGATGGCTCTCGGATATCTGTCCGCACCGGTGGTCGTCGCTGGTGGCGAGCATTGGTCAGGCTTCCGTCCTGACCGTCTGGACAAGCTCGGGAGCGCCGCATGACCGCCGTGACCGACACCTCTCCGGTCGTGTCCATCGTCCACGGCACGAATGCGGATCTCATCGCCGAAGCGGCGCGGTTGTACATCCCTGATGGTGCCCAGGTGGCTGATGTCACCTGGGGCAAGGGCGCGTTTTGGAAGAAGGTGGACACATCCGCGTTCACCGTCCAGGGCTCCGATGTCGCTGAGCACATCGGTGGACACGGCAACATCGTTCTGGCGGACTTCCGCGAACTCCCGTACGCCGACGAGAGTTTCGATGTCGTGGTGCTGGACCCGCCCTATGTCCACAACCCGGGCAAGCACATGACTGATGCACGGTACAACAACGCGGAGACCACGAAGGGCATGTCACACAACGATATTCGCCAGTTGTACCGCGATGGTATGCGTGAAGCGATGCGTGTCCTTCGTCCCGCTGGACGAATCTTCGTCAAAGGGAAAGACGAAATCGAGTCGGGCAAACAGTGCTGGAGCCAGACCGAATTGTTGCTGGACGCCACCAGCCTCGGGCTGTACGGGAAGGACAGCTTCGTCCTCGTCCCCACCTCCCGTACCGCGATGGGTCGCTGGACGACGCAACTCCACGCCCGCAAGGTTCACTCCTTCTTGTGGGTGTTCGAGAAGCCGACGAAGACCGACCGCCGCGTCCTGCACGTCGTTGATGAAGACGGGTGGGTTGAACAGTGGACTGCGCGGCGTCCCCGGGACAAACGCCTGGGCGGCTGGGTTTGGGTCTGAGCTGGGAAAGCCCCTTGGAGCGGCGCGAGCCAATCCCGGGGGCTTTCCCTTGTTCGGGGTGTTCAGGCTTGGTTAACAGGCGCGGGCAGCGGGAACCGGTAACGTGACCGCCGTGGTGCAGAGTCCAGTGAGTTATTTCGGCGGCAAGGCATGGCTGGCGGAGCGGCTCACGTCGGCGTTCCCCGCCCATCGGCATTACGTCGAACCATGCGGCGGGAGCCTCGCCGTGCTGCTGGCGAAGAAACGCAGCCACATGGAAACGGTGAACGACTTGGACAACACGCTGCAAACCTTTTGGCGCGTCCTTCGTGACCGTTCGAAGGAGTTGGAACGGGTCTGTGCGCTCACACCACATTCCCGCGCGGAACGTGAACTGGCATATGAGTTTTCGCCGGAACTGGATGAGTTGGAGATAGCGCGGAGAGTCTTCATCGCGCTCACGCAAGGACGCACCGGTTCGATAACTCGGACGGGTTGGCGACACAACGTCGCATCGACAAGCACACCCATGCCTGTTGTCCTACAACGGTATTCGGGGAGGCTGGCACCCGCTGCGGCACGGTTACAGAATGTGTCGCTGGAATGTCGTCCTGCCGCCGAAGTGGTGAAGTCGTATGGACGGGAGCGGTCGGTATTGCTGTACGTGGATCCTCCATATATCACCGATCCCGGTGTCCGTCGCGGTGGCGAGTACAGGGTGGAAATGACCCGAGTCGCTGAACACGAAGAACTGCTGGACGCCTGCCTGTCGGCGAACTCCGCCGTCATCGTCAGCGGGTACTCATCGGAGGTCTATGACACGGCACTGTCGGACTGGTACAGGTATGAGATCCCCACCAGCACCCAGCAAGGTTCGGGACACGGGCAGCGCGTGGAGGTGGTCTGGTCGAACCGATTGCTGGTCGGTTTGGGAGATTCGTGTCAGGAGGTGCCTGATGAGACGAAATGTCAGACCCGCTGCCCCGCCTGTTACGCCATCATCCGCCAACCCAAAACGGGGCGGAAGCGGGTCTGGTGTTCGGACTCCTGCAAGTCGAGAGGGTGGCGCGTACGGCGGGAAGTCGAGGATGACAACCCCCTGGACGACGACGAGGACGAAGCTGCGGGCTGACGCTGCGCTGAGGGACGCGGAAAGTCCCTGTTCAGAACCAATTTGTTGACAGCAACAAATTGGTCAATCCCGGGGGCTTACGCGGCGGTTTCCGACTCCCCTTCAGCGCCCAGCGCGGCGGCGGTGTCCCCAGCTCGCAGCCATCCCGCGATGTCCTTGTTTCGGGACTCCCACTCAGCAACGGAGCGCGGCGGGACACGGCGCGAAGTCCAGTTGATGCTTCTGTTGTCCTTCGTCCTGGCGGTCGGCGTCGCATACCCCGCTGCGCGGGAAAGTCGCTCATCGTTGACGGGAAACCCGCCCACTTCCATGCCGATGCTCTGCGCGGCGATGGCGGCGAGGATCCCCGTTCCGGGACGGTACTTCTCCTGACCTGCGGGCTTCTTGGCGGACAGCTTCGTCACGGCGAGGTCGTCCAGGAGGTCAAGCATCCCGCCGGTTTTCCCGACACCAGAACCACGTGCCCAA
>JAGQSZ010000094.1 GCA_020439285.1 Microthrixaceae bacterium | reverse complement strand
GGGCGTTCCGCGTAGCGGCACCGCAGGTTTGCGACTGCCAGATTCACAATCTGCCCATGGTCAAAGGGCAGCGAGAGTGGACTGTCGACACCATCCAGTGCGACCGGGCTCGGCCCGTCATCCCCGTTCACCAACTCGGTATCGACGACGGCACTCAACCTGACGTCGCTCCGAGATGACAGCACTTCTAAGACTCGCGACACGGGAACAACGTCGACATGAGCGATCGAGATAACCCAACCGCGCTCATCGCGGTTGGGTTCGTCGAGCACTGCCAACTGTCGTGGGGCCAGGCCCACGATCCCACACTTGTCATCGAGAGTCCTCAGCACCGCGTCCCGTATGCGTTCTCTCTCCAACAAGAACGATCCGGGCAGCGACCACTGACCTTTTCGGTGATTTCCCTGGCGCTTCAAGACCACAGCCGCGAGTCGCAACTCACTGCCACGAGACCCGAACTGGGCTGATTGCTCCAACCCATGTGGCGAAAACTCCTGCGGCACCTCAGATGGCAGCGACCATGCCCGTCGGATCCAAGACTCCGGTGCGACAGTCAGGACCGCGACGTCAACTGCGACCGATGGTCGGGGGTACAAATCCCAACCCGACTCAGCCTCATCGCCACCTACACGTCGTGCATCTCGACGGGTCTTGTTGCCACCAGCCATGAAGAAATGTTAGCGCAGCCTTGATCTAATCCATTCTTTAGCGCATACTTGCTCTAATTGCCCGATGGTTGTGGTCAATGGCCACGCCCCAATCACCCCAGGCTCATGAGGAGGCATTGATGTTGATCACCCCTACACATCACATAGGAGTCCCAACCCAGATAGGACCTCTCACGGTGTTCCCCGTTTGGACCGACGCTCCTGTGCCTCGACGGGCGATACGTACCGTCGTTCCAAAGAAGGCGACCGTCCAGGAACTAGCCGACGGTGCCCAGGTCAACACTCTGCACCTGGTCAACCCGACAGAGAAGACCTTTCTCCTACCACGTGGGTATCTGCTCACTGGTGGTCTCCAGCACCGTGTGCTCGCCAACAGCGCCGTGATTCAGCCCCGGTCTGAGGCGTTCCTCGATGTTCGCTGTGTGGAACAAGGTCGCTGGGGAGGTTCAACTGACCAGAGGATCGGTGCTCGATACGCCCCACTTGCAGTGCGGGGCGCTCTGAACGGAATCCGCAGGGATCGCTCAACGCGACATCAGCCCGGTTGGGCCGCACGGGCTGATCAGGGCGACGTCTGGAGCCGTGTGAACATCTATGAACAGTTGCTCGGGCCATCAGAGTCGAACTCGATCGTTGAGATCACAGCCCGAGTTGATGTCGATGCTCGGGAGATAGCACGGTCGGTGAAGCTTCTTCCGGGCCAACGAGGTGTCCTGATCGGGATCGGCGGACATCCGGTTCTGATGGAGGTCTTTGACCATCCCCGAACCCTCGCTGACGAGATCGAGGCGATCCTTGCTGGCGTTGCGGTGGACGCCCGGTTCGTTCCTGTTGAAGGCACACCTGCCCGGCGTGCTCGTACATTCGCCGCCGCGGCTTCACGACGTCGGCTCGATTGTCGGGCGAGTACGTCCACAGGAGCTATGCACGAAGCAAACGACAACCTGGTCTCAATCGACGCTGTCGCTGTGCCAGAAGGATCAGGACTGAACGCTGCCGGGGATCGGGCAGTCCACATGAGCATCCTCAACGCTCGCCACATACTGGTAGGTGCATCTTGATCCACGACAATCACGTTGACGACCTGTTCCTCGACCGGTCGCTAGGTGTGGTACTTGCATCGGCAGCCGGAGACGCTCTGGGCGCGGGATACGAATTCGGCCCGTCTCTACCTCTGGATACACCCGTGGTCATGAAGGGTGGAGGGTCATTCAACTGGTCCCCCGGTGAATGGACAGACGACACCCAACTCGCGATCGCGGTCCTTGCAGCGATCCCTCGAAGAGAGAGCCAGATCGACTCAGTCGAGGCGCGCTTTCGTGCTTGGTACAACAGCAATCCGGCCGACGTTGGCATCCAGACCCGTGCTGTGCTCAGTTCACCTGGGTCACTCGTGGCGGCAGCCGCGCAGGTGACGGCAGGCCGTCCAAACGGGTCATCTGGCAATGGGAGCCTGATGAGAACGGGACCCGTCGCGCTCGCGGCGCCAGGCGATCCAGTCAAGATCACCGAGTTGGCGGCCGCAGTATCTGAGCTCACTCATCCCCATCCGGATTGCGTCGACGCGTGCGTCTTATGGTCACTGGCGATCGACCACGCCATCCGCTGTGCACCGGAAGCCAAAGGCGGTGACAGCGATGGGGCTTGGGACTGGGCGAACACGCTCAGACTCGGATTGCAACACATTCCACGTGACCGACAGGCCCGATGGAATTCGCTCATCAATGACTCAGCGACTGCCCAACCCGGCGACTTCACACACAACGGTTGGGTTATCCACGCATTCCAAGCGGCGCTTGCTGCGATCTGTTCCACACAGGTTCCCGGACAAGCTGCCTCGGATCACGTTCGTGAGGCCATCGAGTCCGCTGTCCGTTGCGGCGGTGATACCGACACGGTCGCGGCGATCGCAGGTTCACTGATCGGCGCACGCTATGGAGCGCCAGCAATTACTGTCGAGTGGCTCGATCTTCTGCACGGACGCCAGACCTATGACTATCCGCCGCTCTCGGTGGATGACCTCACAGCGATGACGATGCGGGCAGTGGCCTAGCACCAGCGAACCGAGACACGGAACACGGAAGACTCAGTTCCCTCGCTGCGACGCAATGACCACGGCGATAACGACCAGTACGACGACTGCGATGACCGCTGCTGCGGTCAGTCGCTGCTTCTTGATCGCCTCGGTATCGCCATAGAACGACGCCGGGACCGACAACACGTAGCCCGCGGCTGGCACCACCAAGATCGAGCGCCCCGGAGTCACCTTCAGTTCTCGGTCAGCTATTGCCTTTACAGGTGAGATCCGGCCGCTGCAGACGCGACTCATCGTCAGCCACGGGCCTGCCATGACGGGCGCTCCCGGTGCTGCACCATCAGCGATCTCGACTCCACCCCGCCCGAACGACACTGTGATCGACAAGTCCCGGTCGGATGCGGTCAACACGATCGACCCCCGTGCACGGGCAGCAACCCGAGCGCGACCCGGGAAGTCCCGAAGGTTGTCCTCGAGTAGACCGGCGATCATGTTGGCCATGCCGGATGCCTCGTCGCCGTCGCGCAGAACGACGCTCGGCCCGGGGCCAACTCGATCATCATCGATCGGGTTCACACCTGTGCCCACCACTTGTCGATGTTCAGGTCATCCGCGATCACCTGCAGGGCGTTGTAGCCGGGTCCGAAGGTGATGAACCCGTGCGGGTGCTGCGTGGATCCCGCCATGTAGAGGCCGTCGATGGGTGTGCGGTACTGGCCGAGTTCGGGCAGGGGTCGCTGGTCCAACATGTTGGCCAAGCTGATCTCGCCCATCATCCAGTCGCCCTTGACCATGTTGGGAAGCTTCCGGGCGATGTCATAGGGAGTGAACACGTCCCAATCGACCAGAGCGTCGTCGGTGATGTTGGGGGCGTACCGGCGCCACGCCTCGATGCAACGGTGCCCATATGCCCGACCGATTCCGTCCCATGTGCCCTCTCCGCCGTCAGCCAACGCGTAGGGTGCGAACTGTCGCAGCAGCCCGGTGTAGAAGCCCTCGGGCGCATCGGTCGGGTCATAGAGTGAGTTGACCGCAGCGTTGGGGTGCGGGTCAGCAAGCCCACCTGCGCGGATGGTCTTCCAATCCGCGTCGAACTTCGCTGTCGAGTCAACACCCAGGTTGACCACCCATGCACGGTCGACGTCCGGGTTGAACGCAGCCGCTTTGTACTGCGGCAACGCGGCCATCGCCAGGTGCACCGAGAACAATGACCAGTCCTTGTGCTTCACCTCGGTTCGTACCTTGTGGGTGAGTTCTGCACCCACGATGGACTCGTCCATGAACTCGAGGAAGGTCTGTTCTGCCGAAACAGTTGATGCAACGAGTTTGCGCGCCTCGATCTCGGTACCGTCCGAGAGCCGCACTCCGACCGCCCGGTTTCCATCAACGAGGATCCGGTCGACTTCGGCATCCGAGATCATCACGCCGCCGTGTTGGGCTAGATCACGCCACAGAGCGTGGGCCAGACGGTGCGATCCACCGATGCATAGATGCCAGTTGTTGATCTTGCCGACGAGCAACGGGAACCCGATCGCTAGACCCATGACGTCATTGGTGTAGGAGCAGACTGCGCCGTGGAAGGCGAGATGTGCCTTGATCTTGGGATTGGTGAAGTGCTGATCGAGGAACTGATTGATTGTTTCTCGCCGCAACTTCACCGACAGGAACTCGGATCGTTTGTCGACGCCGAAGGTGGACAGTGCCTTGGTCAGTTCCTTGACCGATAACGGCGGCTGGTACATGAGCGTGCCCAACAACAAGTCGACAAACCCATGGGCCTCGTCGTAGAGACGTTTGAAGGTGGCAGCGTCGTCGGCCGAGAACTCGGCCATCGCGTCGACGGTGCGGTCGATGTCCTCGTAGATGCACAGCGCCGTCTCGTCGTCGAACACCGATGCCATCTGGACCTCTGGCCGCACGTACTCGATCCCGTGGCCACGCACGTCGAGGTCGGTTACCGGTGGAGCCATGCCGACGAAGGTGTGGTAGTTGGCATGGATGTTGTGGAGGAAACCGGGAAGGGTCACCTCCTCGGTGCACAGACCACCGCCCTCTTCGTGGCGTCGTTCGAGCACCATCACATCGAGGCCAGATCGGGCCAGATATGCGCCGAGGGTCAACCCGTTGTGACCAGCGCCGATGATGACGACATCGCAGGATTTTCTTGTCATGATGCCGCCGTTTCCACTGCACCGTAGGGGGGTCGACCCTGGGGCCAGGTCGTGTCGACACCTGAGGTGTAAGCACCTAGTAGGACATTGACGAGTTCGGCCTGGCGCAACAGAAACCTCATGTCGCCGCGCACCTTGATGGCGCCGTGCAGCACCACTTCGATCGGATCATCGAGTCCTGCTGCAATTCCATCGAACACGCTCGCATCGCCGGTGAAGCGATAGTCGAGCTTCTTGTCGGGATCCGCTTCGAGTTCGCGGTACCACAGGCAGCGCCCCTGTTCGATCCGGATCAGGAATCGCCGCATCCCGCTATCTGGCGTGTAGGGCGATGCACCGTCACCGACGATCTCGACACAGATCGTCCAAGCCCCTTCGGGGGTGTCGGTCATCCCCTCGACTGCCGCATTGATGGCGTCCTTTACCGCCTCGTACCAATCACCGGTGTAGATATCGGGCATCAGTAGCTCCTCCCGGGTGCGATCGGGCTGGGCAGCCCGAAGTCTTCCGCGATCTTCTTGTATGCGTTGTAGCCACATGCGGCGTGAACTCCGCCGCCCGGATAGGTCGACGAGCCGCACAGGTACAGCGAGTCGATCTCGGTCAGATAGTTGGACGCCTCGGGGAACGGACGGTTGGCTCCCTGTTGATCGGGAACGAACTCCCCATGGGAGAAATCTCCTTCCCTCATCAAGTTCTTCCGCTCCATCTGGTCGGGCGTGTAGAGCTTGTGGGCGATGATGTTGTCACGGGTCATGTTCGGGGCGAAGTCGGCCCACACGTCGATGAACCGTTCGTTGAAGTCCTCACGAACCTCGGTCCATTCCTCGGGTGACAGTTCGCTCGCGACTGGGAAGAAGTACCAGCCGGTTGCCGAGTGTCTACCCGGCGGCGCCTGGGATTTGTCCCACAGACTGTTCACCCACAGCCCACCCGCCGGCTTTGGCAACAGTCCGGAATAGGCGTCGCGGATGTAGCGGGCCATGTCATCGGGGCCGTCGTATCCGACCGCGGTGTAGAAGGTCCGGTTGATCTCCGGGTCCCACTTGGCGGACTTGTACTCGGGAGCGTCGTAGAGACAGAACATCGGAGTGGCGAGCACGTGACTGGGTCCGAAGCGGTAGTCCTTTGCCCGCTTGGCCCACAACGGACTCAGGTGTTCCTCGCCCACGAGTCCGATGAGGGTCTGGTGCACATCTGCGTTGGATGCGACCAACTTGTTGGCCCGGTATTCGGTGCCACGTGCCATGACCCCGACAGCTCGACCGTCCTCGACGATGATGCGATCGACGTGCGCGTTCTCGATCAGGTCGACCCCCTCGCGGTAGCACGCCTGGGTCATTGCTTTCGCAAGAGAGTGGGTTCCGCCCATGACCAGCTTCCAGTTGGCGGTGGTCCACATCAAGAAGGTTAGGAAGTCCGACCCGGTGACGGCCGTGTCGAGCGGAAGGCCCCACTCGACACTCACCCGATACATGAGCGCTCGCAACTCGGGCGTCTCGAAGAGTTCGTCGATGACCATCTTCGGTGTCTTCAGCACGAAATGACCTGTGATTCCAAGGTCCCCGAAAGCAGTCTCGAGGACCTGCATACGCATTTCGAGTGATCCACCAGCCACCTGTGCAGTGGCCCCGGGTGGGTTGTAGAGCCCGACCGCGAGGATCTGTTCGAACATCGCAGCGCGCTTCTTCACCTCCACGAACATGTCCGCGTCGGCCCGTGAGTACCGGGCGATGCTCGCATGTGTCCTGTCGAGCAGGTCGGGACGGTGCAGGATGATCGGCGGTCGCCCATCAGCGAAGGTGATCCCAGCCTGAGCCTCGGGCACCACGGTCCGCAGACCGACATCTTCGAGCCCGAAGTCCTGGATCATCGGCATCACGTCGAAGAACTCCATGAACTGGGCGTGCATGTTGTGGCGGTAACCCGACATCACCGGCTCTTCGGTGTTGACGCCTCCGCCTTCCTCATGTCGGCGTTCAATGATCGCTGTCGAGAGTCCCGCCCGCTGAAGATATGCGGCCAGACAAAGACCATTATGGCCTGCCCCGATCACTACGGCGTCATACGTACGAGTCACCACAAGATGCCCCCTGAAACCTTTAGCGTGTGAGTTGACAATACGATTCGAAGGCAATGAAGTCAATGGGACAAATATTGGTTCTTTGTCCGATTATTCATCTGATGACTTGTGGAAGGATGTGTCATGCTCCAAGAGTTCGGGTCGGCCGCCTACTGGTTGGAAACTTCTCACCGCTCACCCAAACCTGCGGTTCGCGGACACCAGGAGTTCGACGTCGGGATCATCGGCGGTGGCTTCACCGGTCTGTGGACCGCCTACCACCTGCTTCAGGCTGAACCCGGTCTGAAGGTCGCAGTGATCGAACGGGAGATCATCGGTTTCGGAGCAAGTGGCCGCAACGGCGGGTTCGCCATGACGTTGCTCGACATGGGACTCGATCAACTCCTCAAGAACTTCGGAGCCCAGCGTGCGAGCGCAGCGCACCGCGCGGTTGCCGCGTCGGTTACGGAGATTGGTGAGACGACTGCAGCCGAAGGAATCGACTGCGAGTTGCGACATGGCGGTCTGATGGTGGTGGCGACCAACCGTGGCCAACTCGAACGCGTGGAGCGTGACCTCGCAGCGGCGCAGACAATGGGGCTCGACGGTTTCGAACGCATGACCGCGGATGAGGCTCAGACCCAGGTGCACTCCCCCACCTATGTCGGGGCGATGTTCGAAGCGGACTGCGCCGTTCTTCACCCTGCGAAGCTCGCGCACGGTCTCGCTGAACTCGTCGAGCGGATGGGAGCAACGATCTACGAGGGCACGGATGTGACCGCCATGACCGAGGCGCCTGCACCTCGTTCGACTGCGTCGACGAAGGTGCGAATCGATACTCCCGGCGGGTCGGTGACCGTCGATCAAGTAGTTCTCGCGACAAATGCTTGGGCGGCCCAGACCGAGTGGTTCAAGCGCAAGGTCGTACCGCTCTACACCTATGTGATCATGACCGAACCGTTGAGCGAAGAGCAGTGGGACTCGATCGGTTGGGAGAGTCACTGCGGGATCGAGGACAAGCGCAACTTCGTGCACTATTACCGTCGAACCCTAGATGGCCGGATTCTGTGGGGCGGCAACGACGGAGTGATCCATTACAAAGGTCGGATCGCACCTCGACATGACCGCAACGACGGGGTGATGAACGGCTTGGAATCCTCGTTCCGGCGAACCTTTCCGCAGCTCTCCAATATTCGGTTCACCCACCATTGGGGAGGTCCGGTCGGAATCACGATCAACTTCATTCCGATGTTCGGCACGCTGCTCGACGGAAGACTGCATTACGGGCTCGGATACAACGGACACGGGGTGGCACCGAGTCACACCGGAGGGAAGATTCTCCGCGACAAGGTGCTGGGCGTTCGCAGCGACCTGACCGATCTTTGTTTCGTCGATTCCACCGAACCCGCTTTCCCGCCCGAACCATTGTGTTGGATCAGCGCCGAACTGACCCGACGCTCGCTGCTGCGACAGGACTCGAATTTCGACGCTGGCCGTGGGTCCGGAGAGATGGACCCGCTGTTGTTGAGGGTCATGCGTCGCCTCGGTTGATCCGACCGCTACTCAACTCACTACCACCTACCATCACGACATGGCACGACCTTCCTCCAACGAACCAGACATCACGCCGCTGCTGATCGACGCGTTGGCGGAGACTCTCGGGCAGGTCGAAATCGATGGACTGGTTCTGTTGACCGGAGGCGCATCCCGCGAGACCTGGTCATTCGACGCGGTCGACACCCAAGGAACCCGTACACCGTTGATCATGCAACGAAACCGGGGCGGAACATCGTTGGGGGTCGCGTTCGACGTCGAGGATCGCCTACTCACTGCGGCCACACGAGCCGGAGTACCGATTCCAGAGGTCGTGGTCGGAGCCGATGGCTGTGCCGAGTTGGGCAGCGCGAGGATCACCCGTCGTATAGAAGGCGAGACCCTGGCTCCGAGAATCATTCGAGGTGATGAGTTCGCTCAAGCACGGTTGGTCCTCACTTCTCAGATGGCTGCCGCGCTGGCTTCAATCCACTCGATCCCTGTCGACGAGGCTGAGGGACTTGCCGAGGATGATCCGTTGACCCAGCTCCGGTTCGGTCTCGACATGTTGGGAGTCGTTTCACCCGCGTTCGAACTGGCGCTCAGGTGGTTGGAACAGAATCGTCCCGCCGCTCCTCGCCGCACTGTGGTGCACAGCGACTTCAGGGTCGGGAACTTGATGGTCGACCAGACCGGCTTGCTCGCAGTTCTCGACTGGGAACTCGCACACGTTGGTGACCCGATCGAGGACCTTGGCTGGTTGTGTGTGCGAGCGTGGCGATTCGGTGGCGAAGGAGTCGTCGGCGGTATCGGGGACGTCGCTTCGCTGCTCGCGGCATACAAGGAATCCGCCGGGATCGCCGTGACCGAGGACGAGTTGCGTTGGTGGGTGATCGCCGGGACGCTGCGCTGGGGAATGATCTGTGCTGTTCAGGCGAGCCAGCATCTCAACGGCCATGTGAAATCGGTCGAGTTGGTAACCATCGGCCGGCGGATCGCCGAGAACGAACACGATCTTCTGGACCTGCTCAGCGTTCCACGCATGGACCCGGAGCGACCGCTTCCCATCGTCGACCATGGTCGCTCCAGCGCATCCGAGTTGGTCGCTGCGGTCAGAGATCATCTGAGCGATCGGGTCATGCCGAAGTTGGCCAAGGGCGATGCGTTCAAGGTTCGAGTGGCGACGAACGCTCTGGCCATGGTCGAGCGTGAACTCGCAGCCACCGCTCCATCGGCTTTTGATATCGACGAGCCGGGACTCGCTTCGCGTATCCGTTCCGGTGAAGACCTGAACGACTCAGAACTCGCGGATGTCCGGGCGGCGGTGACGGCAAGAATCCTGGTTTCCAACCCGTCGTGGGTGAGCGCCCAAGCCCCCGAGTGGTGAGAGCTGAGCCGAGTCGGTTGCGACTCGGTCAGACCGTTATGCGGTGAAGTCCCAGTGGCCACCGTCGCGGTAAGGCCGAAGCACTCGCCGTGCGACTGACTGGATGTGGACCTCGTCTGGCCCGTCATAGATGCGAGCGAATCTGGCTGCTCGGTACATCGCGCTCAGCGGAGTGTCGTCAGTCAGTCCGGCAGCGCCGTAGACCTGTACGGCTCGGTCGATGACGTCGTGAAGCATCCGTGCACCCACGACTTTGACCGCGCCGATTTCCACTCGGGCGTCGCTGCCTGAATCGACGGCGGCTGCA
>JAGQSZ010000093.1 GCA_020439285.1 Microthrixaceae bacterium | reverse complement strand
CCAGGGTCTCAAAGGACTGCGTCAACGCAACTGGCCCGGTATCGGGGTGAGCCCCACCTCGATCGACGCAGTGGTACTCACCCACGCCCACATCGACCACAGCGGCATGTTGCCGGTGCTGGTGCGAGACGGATTCCGGGGGCCGATCTTTTGCACACCTTCAACCGCTGACCTGGTATCGGTTGTCCTTCCCGACAGCGGACACCTGGCCGAGGAAGAAGCCCGCTACGCCAACCGTCACGGCACCTCAAAGCACGATCCAGCACTCCCCTTGTTCACCGAACACGACGCCATGGTCGCTTTGGATTCACTTGTGCCGGTCCCCTTCGGCACGGTCCATGAACGTCACGACTGGACGTTCCGATTCGGGCGGGCGGGGCACATTCTCGGGTCCGCGTGGGCTCACATAACTCTGGGTCCACCCAAGTTCAACCACGAGAAATCCTTGGTATTCACCGGTGACCTCGGTCGTTCCCATCACCCGTTGCTCTCACCTCCAGAGCCGCGTCCATCGGCTGACTTTGTGATCACCGAATCGACCTACGGGAACCGTGACCATCCCCAAGGCGAGCCGTCTGAACAGTTGGCCGAGGTGATCACCCGGACTATCAAACGTGACGGGGCCGTGGTCATCCCGTCGTTTGCGGTTGATCGGACCGACGTCTTGTTGCATCACATCCGCCAACTCCAGATCAATGATGCGATTCCCGAGGTTCCTGTCTATTTGGACAGTCCCATGTCTGCGACCGTTCTCGGTCTCTACGCATCCGCATTCGAGGACGGCGCTCCCGATGTCCGTCCCGAGCTCGTCGGCACGCACCCGTTTGCAGTTCGTGGCCTGCGGGTGATTCGCAACGTTGAAGAATCAAAGTCCCTCAACGACAACACACGTCCGATGATCATCATTTCGGCATCGGGGATGTTGACCGGTGGCCGGGTGGTGCATCACGTCGCCCATCGGATCGGCGACGAGCGCAACACCATCGTCCTAGTCGGATATCAGGCGGCTGGCACTCGTGGACGACGACTCCAAGATGGCGAACGCACGCTCAAGATGCTCGGCCATTACATGCCGGTCCGTGCCGAGATCGCCCACATCGAGACGATGAGTGTGCATGCCGACCGCAACGAACTCATCGACTGGATCGCATCCGGCCCCGACGACCCAGAAATGGTCTTCGCTGTCCACGGCGAACCTGAGGGCACCTCGGGGCTGGTCGCGTTGGTGGAGGATCGGCTGCACGTCCCGGCAGTAGCACCGAGTCTCGGAGAACGCGTTCTCCTATGACGTCGCGGGCCTGGCGGCTGCGTGCTCGCCATGCCCTTGCACTGTGACCACTTGCACTATGACCATCTGTGCCACGCAGCACCCGGGTGCACCTTGCGTGAGTTTGCTTGGTGGGCCACTCTGTCACGATGTCCACACGCACCGGCTCATCCATCTCGTCTCGCTGGCGCTGGGCCGCCGCTCTTGTGGCAGCAATCTCGCTTGCGGCGACCGTCGCCTGCACACCAACCGAAATGCAGGAACTTTCAGGGTTGTTCCCTGTTGATCCGAGCGTCTCGTTCGCGGTTCACGGCGATCGAGATATTCCCGCTGCAGCCCGTCTCGCTGAGTCAGTGGTGTTCCCCGTCGTGCCCGGTCAGGAGTACCCGCGGATACCGATCATGTTGCGTGCCAGCAATGGCGATCTGGTTGCCATCGCAGCTATTCGACAGGGTTCGATCTCCGATGGTGCTGCTCGCCAACCGTTACGTGCAGCGATCAGTTCAGACGGCGGAGCGACCTGGAGCCACCACGAGATCACTCCTGCGGGTGCCACCGATGGCGACGCCGCCGGTGTGGTTGATCCGAGCACGGGCCGCATCCATGTGCTGAGCACCACGAACCATTACGTGAGTGATGACAATGGCGTCACATGGTCGAACGCGCCATATTCACTCGGTCCGAATGCCGCCGGTGTGACCGGCTTCCCCAACGGCCCGGGCGCCGGTATCGCCGTGAGCCACGGGATCCACGCCGGGCGACTCGTAGTCATGTGCCGCAAGGCGAATCCGGACAGCTTCCCGTTGCCTCCGGCGTTCCTCGATTGGTCCCACACCACCAACTGTGTGTTGTTCAGCGACGACGGTGGCGAGACCTGGACAACGAGCCAAACCGTGCAGACCCATGTCGGCGAAGGTGCCGTTGTCGAACTCGCCGACGGAACGCTGTACATGAGTTCCCGCACGTACCTCTTCGATGGTCGGCGCGCTGAGGCCTACAGCACAGACGGCGGTCAGACCTGGGGCCGGTTCGGCCGCTCGGTTCTGCCCGAGCCATTCTTCGGTGTCAACGGCAGCCTGACCCGGGTCGAGGGTCGAGCAGATGGTTCAGACCTGGTGTTGTATTCCAACATCCCCGAATATGACCCGCCTCTCGGTGTGGTCAGCCTGGCACGCAAGAACCTGTCCCTGTATTGGTCAGATGACGAAACCGGAACCTGGCACTTCGGTGGGGTCATCCACCGCGGCCCCTCTGCGTACTCTTCGATGGTTGCGATTGGCGCCGAAGTCGGGGTGCTCTACGAGGCCGTCATTCAGGACGTCAACTCAGACCGCGGGCCCTCTGATCCGCCCGATGGGATCAGGTTCGTTCGTATCGATACCAACGCTCTCGACACGACTGGCTGAGAGAGCACACCATCAGTTTCGGCTGAACCGACTCGTGAGCTATGTGCGCGTCCGCATCTGCCGAAGGGTCCGCCGTGCAAAATTCTTCGCTCGAGCGTTCCGCTGCCTCATCACATCTGCACTTCTGCCAGTGCAACGAGTTCAGCCACCAAGGCTTTGGCTTGGGTCTTGGTGAGACGGCCCGAGCGGTATTCGGTCCACAGGAAGCCCATCCGGGTTTGGCGAGCGACGATCACCTTGTAATCCCCACGCCCGATGAACCGTTTGTAGATGGCAATTAATGGCAGCAACACGAGGCCGAGTTCATCAAGAGGATTGAGCGGTTCGCCCTTGGGAAGCGCCCAGACAAACCGACGACCATCGGCAGTATTCACATCACGAAGCATCTCCGCACGTTCAATGAATTCCAAGTTGGCCCTGTCGGCGCGTCTTTGATTCGCCTCGTCCCAATTCGGGAACAGAGATCCTCGTGCTCGTTTGGATCCCATGCGCGGCGGGCCTTCCGACAATTGCAGACGATGAACCGGGTGAGGTTCATAGCAACGGTCCCAGTTGCTAACTGGTCAACCTAGTCCCCCGTTGATGGGTCCGATTTCGTCAACCACAGCTGCTTCAGCAGCTGACCGTAAGGTGTTGAACGGGTGCCCACTCACCCGGTCGGAGTGATGATGCTCCATCGAGGCCAACTCGATGAGTACGCGCAGACCATGTAGCCCTCGGTACCAGCCAAGTTGCGCCAGGTCTGCCCGCAAGCCGACTGACTGATAAGCGTCCAAAAACCTTGTTGCGAGACGCCTCCCGAGGCCACCGATGATCGACCCAAACGGCCCCGGGGCATCCAGCGGAGGATGTTCGAGCAACAGGGTGGTGAACGCCAGGTCATAGACCGGTTCAGCCAAGAGCGAACCCGTCCAGTCCACGACAACCGTCGGACTTCCGGGTGAGACGAGGAGATTGAAGGGGTGGTAGTCGCCGTGGCACACGACTCGACGATCTTCAGATGGCCGCGATTCCGAGAGCCGCCCGGCGATCAGCGCCAATTGCGATCGACCGAGCAGTTCAGCCTGAGCCTTGAAGTGCACCAACAGATCCTCGACAGTCCATACAACCGACGGAGCGGCGTTGCGTACCGCTTCAGTCACGGTCATCGGGTCCAGTTGGTGGAGCTCTGCGAGTGGCGTGGCTAGCTGACTGGGGAGCTGACGCAGGACCATTGGCGCTCGACGCAGCGCTGCCAAACCATTCATGCCGGTCAAGGGAGGCGAACCAGCAGCGAAGTCCATCACTGACCACTTGTGGCCATTCACCGCTCCGGCCAACCGAACCGCTGGAGTATTGAAACCGAGCCCGGCAACAGCACGCTGGACAGCGAGTTCCTTGGCGCCCATGGGACCGTCCTGTACGACACGGACCACCAGATCTGCTGGCACCCCGGTCGGTTGTCCATTCACTCGAATGCGCTGTATCGAGGCCCAGAACCCTCCGGTAATTAGCTGCGGTTCCCCACAGAGGGCCGTGCCCGGCCACACTTCAGCCAGGATCTCTGTCACAGGAACAACTGAGAGCTCGGGTTGAGTCACAGTGTCTACCGTAACGGCGGGTTCCTCGGGCAACTGAGAACCGGCCCATTTGATGGATTGAGGCAGCCCGATCAGTAACCAGATCGTGGTTCATCTCAGAGTCGCAGGTCACTCCCGGGATTCTCTCGGCGTTCTCTCAGACTCGAATGTTGGAGTAGGAAGCCCAGATCTAATTCGACCCCAGGAGGGGCCAGAATGAAACGACACACCAAATTCCTTTCCGGACTCTTCATCTCGGTCCTGATGCTCGCTAGTTGCTCGGCGTCCGACAACATCGCGAGCAATGGCGCCTCAACAACTCAGGGGTCCAAGACAACGTCCGTGACATCGGCCCCCAACCAGTCGGCCAGTGTGGATTGGGGCAGCTTGCCGACCACAGACGTGAGCCTCACAGATGACGGACTGGCTATCACCGAAGCCGGAACCTATGTGCTCACTGGTAGCTCCACCGGGCAGGTGACGGTGAACAGCGACGGATTCGTGCGGATCTTGTTGAGCGGCGTGACCATCAAGGCCAGCAATGGCGCCGCGATCCAGGTCGATAACGCCGAGGCAACAGTCATAGAGCTAGCGGATGGCACTACTAACACGGTGTCCGACTCGGCCACACGCAGCGACGAGGAGATAGACGGAGCGATCTTCTCCTCTGATGATCTGTCGATCACCGGTGGAGGGAAACTCGCTGTGAAAGCCAACTTCGCGGATGGGATCGTCAGCAAGGACGACCTGTGGATCACCTCGGGTGTGATCAACGTGACCAGCGTCGACAATGGCATTCGTGGCAAGGACTCGTTGAATGTCGACGGCGGCACGATCACGATCGATGCCGAGGGTGACGGCATGAAGTCGACTAACGACACCGACCTAGGCCGGGGCCAGCTCACAATCACCGACGGGACGATCACCATCGCGACAGGCGACGACGCCATCAAGGCCGAACAGCACATCTCCATTGCTGGCGGCACCATCCATATCACCGAATCCGTCGAGGGTATTGAAGCACCGGTGATCGTTATCGACGGAGGCGACATCTCGATCAACTCCTCCGACGACGGCATCAATGCCTCTGCGTCGAACATCATCACCAGCGGGTTGAGCATCACGATCAACGGAGGCAACATCAAGATCGTCATGGGTGCCGGTGACACCGACGCGATCGACAGCAACGGCGACCTCACGATCACAGGAGGCACCATCGACATCACCGCTCAATCAGCGTTCGACTTCGACGGCACCGGTACCCTCACCGGTGGCACGATCACGGTCAACGGTGAAACGGTCACCGAACTCACGAACCAGATGATGGGCGGTCCCCCCGGTGGCGGACCGGGCGGTCCTCCCGGTGGTCCAGGAGGTCAGCGCGGCGGTCGACCCGGCGGCTGACCGACTTGGCGAGCAACAATACAGGCGCTGATGAAGGATCGATGCCCTACTGTCGGTAAGTACCGTCAATCAGCTACCAGCCGCCGGTGACTGGTCCCCCGTACGACCAGGCTTCTGGCGTGATTCCCAAACAGCGCGTTGGATCCTCGGCCTTGGCGACCGTCCCCGAGTAGTAGTCGTGGGTAAACCCGGACTCGTTGTTGTAAATCGAGTTCGGGATCGGATTGTCCTGTTGTTCATCGATCCACACGTAGGGCAGACCGGTGTGGCAGTTCACATACTCATCAGGATAGGCGTGATTCGCCATCGAAGTGAGCGTGGTGGCGCCCAGAGTGTTGAAGTACGCGAGGATCGAATGGCCGAATTCGTGCTTGAAGACGTTCCGGTGCGGATATTGGACTGCGCCCTCAGCGATCACGGTGGCGTAGGTCTGGTCGAACCCCATGTTCGGGGCGAGTCCAGCAGCATCAGCGATCCAGATCGACTCGCCAGTTGCTTGATCGGTGGTCCGCGGGTCCCAGATCACCATGACCGTGTCGAACGACGGATCTCGCTCCGCTGCGGTGTCTGCCGGTGCGGGCCACCAGCCGACACCTTGTGGGCTCAGCGTGTCGAGAGCCCGTGGGACGGTGCGAACCGTGATGGTCGGAATCATGGATCCGCTAGTCAGAGCAGGAATGTCCTCGGTGGCGAAACTGACTGCGGTGTCCCGTGCACGTTCCACCTCTTGGGGTGTCATCTGGGCTTTGACATGACGCTGTATGCCATTGGCGTCGGTGTAGTTGAAGTCGGTCCGGTCGTAGATGAGTACGAGCATCCGCCAGCGGGCAGGCAACTCATTGGTCGGTTTGATCGGAGCCAAACGGAGGTCATCGAACCAAGCTCTGCCGGCCGTGGTACCCCCGAAGAAACCGAGTCGTGCGGCGATCGTAACTGTCGTCGCTTCGCCGGAATTGAACCGTAGTCGTCGAAATGTCCAATCGTTGGTGCCGAGGAGCGCTTCGCTACGGCTATTCAATGCGCCCATCACGCTCAGATTCGCGCCGGCATCAACCGCCTCTGGTGAACTCTGTACGTCCTCGGTGCGGATCCAGCCCGAAAGCTCGTAGAGCCTATTGGGTTCGACCGTGACTGTCTGGATCCAACGAGCATCATTGGGGACCGTCGACTGGATCGAAACGCTTCGGATACCCGAGCATGTGACCTCGTAGTCCCAGCTGAGATCGGACACGGTCAGGTAGGCATCACGACTCCACGCCTCGGGGTCGTTCGTTCCATCCTCGAAACCCGGGTTGGTCAGCAGGTTCGCCTTGGGGATCGGGTCCCCGGGATTGTCCTGCGGCACGCATGCCGCGACGAGCGGTAGGAACATGCCGAGCACGATTGCTATGGACAGCATCCGAAGGCGTCGCGTCCGAACGTTCGAGCCGCTCACGGCCTGTAGTTCTGATTCAAGATTCACGATGCCTCCCCATCAACGATCGTGATTCGCATCATGCTAGATGACCAGTCAGCCCGATGTCGGCCCGGCTCCGGTCCTCAGGTGGGGCAACCAATCGGCCAAGACGCCCCGCCACTGGCCGCGTCTAGTGTTGCAAGATGGAGTGGAGATGCCAGTCGCGGTTGAACCCTTGCGCTCTCAGGCGAGACAACACCGGAGCGCCGAGCAGTGAACGACATGTCCGCTGAGGACGCACGGGGCGGTGGCGAGATCCAGATGCGATGTCGACCCCACCCGCTGAGCATCCCGGTCTTCGTCCTGTTCCCTTTTCTATTCCTCATCGTGCCGCGCGTGTACGTCGACGGTGTTTCCAAACGATGGGCCTGGTGGTATCGAGAGATTCGGATCCCTGTGCCGACACGAGAGCTGGATGTCCGAGTGACACTTTTTTCTATGATCAGACTGCATCAGGAGCACCTCAATGTCATCGTCTGCCCCGGCGACGTAGTCACCTTGGACTATCGCGCGCCTGTTTCTTTGTGGTCCGATGGCCGGCTCGTCGAGACCATCGGTCGCGACCACTCTCAACCTGACCAGGACGCTGCGAGCGATCAACAGCGCGAAACGGAGCCGCACTCGGCTGTGCCGGGCAGCTCCGAGCCCGACCGTTGGCCCGACGAGATTGACGTGTTCGTCTTGACCGACCAGCGCGATCACGTTCATGTCCAAGCGTTCATTGACAGGTTTGTCGATGTTGACAAGAGCCAGTATCGAGGTCTCGAACGACTCCAAGTGCTGCCCACGGGGAGAACAGAGGAGGACTCGCTCCAACTCAACGACTGGGAGTGGGTACCAGTGAGGACCCTCGATGAAATCATCGATTTCGGACTGGGGCACCCACATCGTGCATTCCGCGTGGACTTGGATGCACGGGCTCCAATTGCGGACGCCAGCCTCACCTTCACTACCGACTCCAAGGTCTACTTCGGACTCAGCCTTGATGACATGGAGGATCCGGCATCGTCGATGGCGTTCGCCCACAAGCTCCTGAACCGACTTCTCTTCGTCATCGATGGTGCCGAAGGGTGGATCGTCGAAGACGGCGTTGCGCCTCTCGATTCGGGTCAACCGATGCCGTTCAATGGTGCATACGTCACAGCACACCGACGTCGTGTGGATCCGCCGCTCGAGACCTAATCGAAGCGGAAGTGAACGACCGGGGGGGCTAGTGAAGAGTCGGGCGACATCCCAAGTCCTGTCTGCTGTGAATAACTCATCTGTCCCGGTTCATTCTGGACGTGTCAGGACGTCCAGCAGTTCATGGTTGACGAAGAGCAGTTCCCTACCGATCTTGACCTCGCTGAGAAGCTCTGCTCGTACCAACGCGTGGAGCCATGTCGACGCTGTCTGGCGCGACACTTCGCACCGTTCGGCAACGGTGTTGATTCGGGAATACGGTCGCTCGAACAACATGGCCAAGAACTGCGCGTCTCGTCCGCCGATCGTCGCAGCCCGCGCACGCACGGCGATGTCCTCCTGACACGAGCGAATCGCTCCGATCTTGCGCAGGGTAGAAGTCGCAGACTCACCGACCATGTCGAGCATGAAGATGATCCACTCAATCCAGGCGTCCTCTGCCGTCACCGCACGCAGTAGTCGGTAATAGTCGTTCTTCCGGGCGATGATCGCCCGTGAGAGATAGAGAATCGGGTCGTTGAGCAGGCCAGCCTCGATCAGCATGAGAATGTTGATGACACGCCCGGTTCGCCCGTTGCCGTCGTGAAACGGGTGGATAGCCTCGAACTGATAGTGCGCCAACGCCAACCGAACAAGGGGATCAAGCTCGTCCTCTGCATGAACAAAACGTTCCCAGTCTGAAAGCTTCTCCCGAATGAGGTCAGCCCCCTCCGGCGGGGCATAGAACACTTGCCCTGTAGCGGGGTTGGCGATTCGCGTCCCAGAGATCGCCCGAATATCCATCGCACGACCTTGAAGCACTGAGCAGATACTCACTGCAGTGGCGGTCGTGAGCGGTCGATTCTTGATCGCCTCGACGCCAGTGAAAATCGCGTTGCGGTATTGCAGAGCTTCCTTGGTCGCATGGTCTCCACCACCCGAGTCAGCGTGTTTGAACAACTCATCCGCTGTGGTGACGATGTTCTCGATCTCCGAGCTCGCCTGGGCTTCTAGCAAGGGAACGGCATGTATCAGGATGTTCGGGTTAGGCAGCATCTGGCCAGCCTGGGCCAGAGTCGCCAATGCCGTCCGTGCGTCGATCGCAGCCTTCAGGACTTTCTTCGGCTCAAGGTCCAAGCCCACCGGCGGGAGCGCCGGAAGTTCGTTGTAAGGGACCTCGGGGTTCCAACGCATGATCTGACTCTACCGACTCACCCCAGAACGTGTTAGAAATATTCGATAAATCTAACGCATGATAGGGATGTGTTAGATGATTCGACACTTACCGAATCATCTTAAGTCACCTGGCCGCCACCCCTATTCGGTCAGCAGGTGGAACCGTCTCATCTTCATTTCGGACACCGGGGTCTTGGCAGATGGCACGATCACCTTCGACGGTGAACCAGTCACCGAAATAACGATCCAAACGATGAGCGATAGCCCAGGAGGGCAATGATCCACTGTGTCCGTGAGTGGCAGTCCAGACTGACGGACGAAACATGTCGATGAGCACAGTGATCGTCCTGGTGGACTGCAGCCCAGGCGTAGTGGAACACAGATGTATCGTGGGGGATGCCCGGCCGCGAGTTGCGACCCCCATATCGGATGGTTCGAAACCGTTTGAGAGCGGTGATCCTGTACGTGGCGGCGAGCGTATTCCTGGGATGTGCCATCTTTGGCGGGATATCTGCCACCAAGGACGGTGAACCATTAGCTGGTGGTGCAGCAGCAGTCCTCTTTGCTGGCGGAGCTGCATGGTGCTGCCTGACCGCACGGTCGGGGGTGTTAGTGAGCGAAGCCGGGGTGATCGTACGGCGCTACCTGCAGGATCGCGCCGTGTCATGGGATGAAGTCATTTCGTTCGGCCTCCGCAACCATCGCTCGATATTGGGCGAACGACTCTCGAAGCCGTCAATGACGCTGCGGTCGGGTGAGGTCATCAAGTTGATCGGAGTCGAACCACTGGGTCGGCCATTCGGCGTGAGCTCGAAGCCAGTTCATTTTGAACAGCTCGACGAGCTGGAAGGACACCGAGGCTCTTTCGGTGCTTCGGGACCTTCTCGCCGACCTCGGTGAAGGCACCTAATCGCCATAGCGAAAGTTCCGCCCATGAAACGGCCAAACCTCCGACCCGAAGGGGCCTGGAGCCTCGTGAGTCCTTGCGAAGACCGTCGTG
>JAGQSZ010000092.1 GCA_020439285.1 Microthrixaceae bacterium | reverse complement strand
GGTTCGAATCCCTTCGGGCGCACTTTTAAGGCTTTGACCAGCATGTTTACGGTTCAGTCCTCACCCACCACCCGCAGATGCGGCTTCATTCGGTCTTTATTCGGTGAAAATGGGTTCAGCTTCTCCAGCGTCTCGGTGTAGTCGCCCGCATCCGTCGCCCTTGCGATGTAGTGCTTCCTGGTCACGTCCGGGGTGCTGTGACCGAGCTGCTTGGACGCAGCCTCCGCGCCGTGATCCCGCTCAATGGCGGTTGAGGTCGTCTTCCTGAACGTCCTCGGGGTGACCCACTTGTAGTCCTCCCCACGGATTTCCCTCCAGTGCTTGTTGACGTTGCTGCCTTGACGCGGTGTGCCGTTGCGGGTCGGGAACACCAAGTCGAAGGGGAGTCCACGTTCCCGCTGCCGCAACAGCTCATCCCGTGCCCATTCAGGCAGCTTCACCGTCCGAAACCCTGATGCGGTCTTCGGCATGGGCTTACGGACACCCTTCTTGGTGACGCTGCCGCTGATCGTCACCTCGGCGGGACGGGTCTTGTCGTCCAGGTAAGCGATGTCCTCCCATCGAATCGCCAGGACTTCACCGCTGCGTTCCCCTGTCGCCAGGAGCATCGCCACGATTTGCACCATGTCCACACCACGCTGAGGTCCAAGTTGTCCGGGTTTGCGCTCCTGCCAGTCCACCGCCCGCGCCATCAGGATCCGCGCATCCTCTTCTGTGAGCACGCGCTTGTCCGACGCCTTCGGGACAGGCTTCTCGGCTTCCCTGACCGGGTTGTACTTCATCAGCCCCCAACGGACAGCCATCGCACACGCTTGGGAGCACACCGTGCGGATGTGCTTCCCCCGCGCCGTGACCGTTGAGAGGTAGCCGTCCATCCGCTGGGTGTCCAACTCTCTCAGCGTCACCTCGCCAATGCCTGCCCGTACGAACTTGTCGGCGGCTTCGGTGTACTTGTCGATGGTCTCCCCGTCCAGGAGCCCCTTGACGCGCTCCTCGGCATCCTCTGGTCTGCGCCGCTTCTCCAAGTTGTCCAGCCACCGATCCAGGAGCATGTTGACGGTGCTGTCCTCGGTGAGGCTGTCCTGCTTGCCGCCGCGCTTCTGCCGATCCTTGAGTTTCGACTTCAACCGCGCCTTCGACTTCGCTTCGGTGTCTGCGGTTGCGGTCACGGGACGGGTAACCCCGTCCACATCACGGAAGCGGGTCTCCGCGAGCCACTTGCCGCTCTTGGTCTCGCGCGCGGCGATATCTCCGTAGGTGCCGATCTCCAGCCTGGGTCTGCCAGCCATCAGTCCTTCTTCCATGCCCATTTCGGGGCTGCGCGACGCCGCCAGCCCTCGCGTTCCCAGCCGTCCATCTGATCCCAGGTGAGTGACTTCTCGCCGCGCAGCCAGTCGTACATGTCCTCGGCGCGCTCATAGCTGGTGCCGCTGAGGATGGTCTCCGCTTCGGGGTCGGGGTGTTCAGGATTGTCCAGAGGCGTCAGCAGGGTGATGGGGGAGACGCCCAGCGCCGCCGCCAGGGCGGTGAGCTGATCGACGCTCACGCCGCGTCTGCCCTTCTCCATCTCCGTTATCCCGCTGCCTGACATCTTCATTCCATTTTCTGCCAGGGACGCCGCGAGGACACGGACGGGCATCCCACTGGCGGCGCGGATTCGCGCCAAGTTCTGCCCGACAACCTGCGAAGTCATCTTCTCCAGCTTCTCCGGTTCCTCTTCCATGCGCTGATGCTAACGAACGTTCCCTACACCCAGGAGTCGCGTTCGCTCCCATCGCTCCCATGATACGCATAAACATGCTAGCATTACGTTAGACGTAACACGACTACCCGAACGAGAGAACGCCGATGTCCACGAAAACCGATGCCAAGCGCGAGCGGCGGCTGCCGACCGTCGAGGAGGCGACCGAACGCGCAATGACCCTTCCCGCGATCACGCTCAGTGACCTCGCGGTGCTGACCGGAGTCGGTGTCTCCACCGTCCAGCGCGCGGCGGTGAAGGGCACTCTGGATGTCCCTGCGGCGCGGATCGGGCAGCGCTGGATCATCCCCTCCGCCCCTGTCCGTGAGCTGCTTCGGATGAACGTCAAGCCAGAACAGGGCGCGGCGTAGTCCCATGCCCAGCGACAAGAAAGCTGTCGTGACTGAACGGGACGCCGCCGTGTTGCGTCCTGACGGAACCGCGAGCCTCATCCGCATCAACCCGAATCAGGACACCATCAACGCCGTTCTGGGCGCGTGGGCATATGGCTTCATCCCCAACGGATCCAGCGTGGCGTTCTGGGCGACCATCGACCCCACCGCTGCGCTTCTAGTCGCTTTCGATGCCCCGATGGGAGCAGGTGACCCCAACCCGCTGGCAGGTCTGGTGTGTGAATCCATCACCTCCATCAAGCAGTCGTTCTACGGCGACGTTCTGATGATCGACCAGAGCGGCGACAGCGACAACATGAACGGCTGGGTGGGTCTTCAGGCGGACTCGGTTACCGACCTTCGCACCATGAATGTTCCTGTCCCCGACTACTTCTACGACCCCGACGACCACTCTCACGAGACGACGCACGACTACTGCCTCTACATCGGTGAGTGCGTGTGTGACGAACATCCCGATGACTGCAAGTGCCTGAGTGGGGACACCGCGTGAGCACCGAGACCACCACCGAGGCGTACACCGCCCGCAAGTACCTGTCCGGACTCACCAGTGCCTTCAGCGATGGCACGCACCCGTCCATCGACCGTGACCTGCTCCGTGCAGATGAACACCCCGAAGGGTTCGCCCGTTTGGTGTCGGGCTGGAACAACTGCATCCATGCAGCGAGCACCATCAACAGCAGGTACTACGAGGACTGGAACCGTGCGCGCGGCGCGCTGACTGTGATCGCGCCGCGTGTGCGGGAGGCGTCCCTGAGTGAGCTGCGCATCGTGTGGATGACCCTGTGCCGTAACTACATCCAGGCGACTCTCGACCGTGACCGCATCGCCTGGGACTGTGTGCGCTGCGGTGAACACGTCTCCCTGGAGGAGACCATCGACTTCGACCGCTGTCCGTATTGCGAGGTGCTGCTGACGACGGACGACAGCCGAACGGACTGGCTGCTGTGAACCTCACCGCTGGATCCACTGTCCTCGCCCTCTGCCCGATGGGCGTGCGCCGAGAGGTGTCCCTGGACGCCGTGCATGGCAACGGGTTGGTGCGCGTCTCCTATGCGCTGCCTCGGGGCAAAGGGCGACGGACATGGACAACAGAACAGAAGTGGCTCGAAACCGAAGGGGGACAGACAAAATGAGAAAACTGTGGTGGGTCTTGCTGGGCATCGCGGTCATGGCACTAGCGGTGTGGCTGAACGAGATCCCCGCGAATGCCCGTCCGATGTCCAGCAGCGAGCAGAGCTACATCGAGGCGGTGCGCGAAGGGGACACCAATCACACCCTCACCGACGCCGACTGGCTGTACCTCGGATATCAGAGCTGCGCCGCTGTGCAGACGGCTGGCTCGCCGAACAAAGCGATGACCCTGCTCGCTGTGACGACCGAGTACCCGCTGCGTGTGCTGTCTGGCGTGATGGACGCGGCGACCGAGTACCTGTGCGACGAGAAGGGACGTGTCAAATGAAGCTGACCCTCGCCGCCGCCGCCGCTGTGCTCACTGCTGCCGCGCTGAGTGTGCCTGTCGCGCAAGCTGAGACACCTGATGAACGGTTCTTCTCCCTGCTCGCTAGTCGTGGGTGGACGGTTGAGCCTGAGTACCGCGATGGGTTTGTGCATAACGCACACGTCAACTGCGAAGACCTTCGGCTCGGATACTCCTGGGAGCAGATTCGCGGTGCGATCATGGAGCACGCCCCAGCGGCGACCATCGAGAATGCCGAACTTTTCCTGTTCGCCTCTGTGACGGTCTACTGCCCCGAATTCCTGCCCGAGCAGAAACCCACTAACCCAACCCCTGTCCCTGTGCCCGAGGCATCCGCCCCGAAGCAGGCTCCGAAGTCCAGTTACTACCCGAACTGCGCGGCGGCAAGGGCTGCGGGTGTGACTCCCATCTATCGAGGAGAACCTGGATACAGCTCCAAGTTGGATAGGGACGGCAACGGCATCGCCTGTGAATAGCTAGCGAGGGTGTTGCCGAGCCCAACCGCTGCGGCACACGGGAGTCGTGACCCGAACACCCACTATGCAGCGACCGCTGCAGAAAGAGCGAGAGTCCCCGCGCCGGACAAGCATCAGGGACTCTCAACTACTAAGGAGTCATTCTACATGACAATCAACGAAAACCCTTCAGTCCCAACGTCACAAGCGGAGGGACGTGACAATCTCCGCGCCCAACTGTGGGACATCAGCCTGCGCCGTGACCCGCACAAGCCAGACGGCATCCCGCCCGCGCTGGACTTCCTGTGGGAAGAACTCGCGGACGAACTCGACCGTCTGGACGAGTGGCTGGCGGATGCGTCCCGCATCGGCGGGTTGACGCTCAGCCGTTCCGCTGAAGTTGCTGCCGACACCTACACCCGCGCCGTCTATCGGCGTTGGCGCGCGGCGGTGAACAAGCATGTCGCTGCCGCTGCGCCTGAGTCCTGCTCCAACTGCGATGCGGTCTATCACGCACTTGACCGTGCGGGGATCGAGTACGAGGTGGTGTCGGCATGACCAAGTTCCAGACCTTCGTGGCTGACCCACCGTGGCGGTATTCCAACACGGCGTCCAGGGGCGCTGCGGAGAACCACTATCCAACGATGTCGATTGACGAGTTGTGTTCGTTGTCGGTGGTGCGTGACAGCGCGGCGGAGGACGCACATCTCTATCTCTGGGCGACAAGCTCTCACCTCCCCGAGGCGTTCGATGTGATGCGCGCCTGGGGGTTCGACTACCGCACCCAGATCGTGTGGACAAAGCCGCAAATGGGCATGGGGAACTACTTCCGTGTGTCCACCGAGATTGTCCTGTTCGGGACGAAGGGCGACGCCGAGGTGCCCGCCGCGTTGGGGGACGCCACTGTGGACGGGGTTGGGTTCACATCGCCGCGTAGGAAGCACTCGCAGAAACCACCTGAGTTCCCCGAGATGGTGATGAGCCTGAGTCCTGGGCGGTACATGGAGCTGTTTTCCAGGTGTAACAGGACACGGGACATCGACGTGGAGTGTGACTGCACGAAGTGCAGGTTCGGGTGGACGGTGTGGGGCAACCAAGCCTGACCGCCGCCGCCGCGTAGGACAAGGGACAAGGGACACCCCGACTGACATCTGTTCAGTCGGGGTGTTCTGCTGTTTCCGGTAGCGTCCCGGGCATGGGCAAGCTCAAACTGCACGGCAACTCGCGCGCTATCCGTGAGTGGACGGAGAAGGTGGAACGGGAACACCTGACCGAGCTGGGAGCCAGCGAGGGCAAGATCGCTGACTACATGCGCCGCTCCCACATGCCCTCGGCGTTGGCGCGGCGAATGAACGCCAACCCGGACGGGCTCGATGACGCCCAGGTCGCCGAAACGGTCTCGGAGCTGCACGCCCACATCGAGGAGACCTACCCGCTCCTGTCCGATGAGGGCGAGTAGGGACACGGATGAACGTGCTCGGCTGACGCTGCGGGCGGCGGTAGCGTCAACCTGAAGTTGCCGTCCTTCGGCGTGTCGCGCGGGCTCATTCTTCGTTTTCGCCGATCCCGCCTAGCGTCCGGTTCGACCTAGTGGTCACCGAACGAGAGGTAGATGGTGATGGAGAGCGACGCAGTCGAGGTGCTTGTTGGGCATCTTGATGCCGATTGCCCCAACTGGAGGGACAGGATTGGGCAGCGCGCAGTGGACAGGTTGATCGACTTTGTGCGGACTAATCCCGCTGAGCCAGACCGCGCGCACTACCAGGCGTTGTACACCATCGACTTCATCGAGGAGTTCGACAGCGTTTCCCCGCTGCTGCTGGACGAGGTGAGTGAGGGCAGGCGGTGGTTGGTGTTGGAGGCGTTAATCAGCGAATGGATCACGGCAGATCAAGTTCGCAGGATGGCTGTGATCTGGAACGGAAATCCGAACTTCAATCTCGGATTCGTCGCCCGCTTCGCAGGAGCCCATCGGCTTGTCCGAGGCTCCAGCTGACAGTGTGTGCTGACGCAGGACACGGAAGAAGGTACCTCTACGTAGTTCCAGCCAGTGCGTCGTCAACCGCCTGTGCCATGTGCGGAGCATGCGACTCGATGGCGTATTTGGCGACGATGAATCCAACGGGATGCAGCAAGTAGTGGAAGCAGCCTGTTCGGTAGGCGTTGTCCAGGAACTCAGCGAGTTGAGGCTTCTCCGCTCGAATCCTCTCTTCAAGCTGTGTCGGGGTGAGCATTCGCTGCTGCACTAGACCCCGCAGCCTTGCCTGCCACTCCGTGAGCGGCTCGCCGGTGCGGGAGTTGCTCTCCGATAAAACAACCTTTGCGAGATCGGGATGCAGGCGGAATCGGGCATCTTCGATGCGAACTTGCGACTGACCGTCAGGCGTGTATCTCACGCCCTCGGGGTTCACAGTCAGCGGGATGAAGAGTTTCTGGATGTCCTGACCGTCCAGACCGCTATCGCTGAAAACGTCGGCTTCCATTTCAGCGCTGGTGAACAGCGGATACATCGTGTTGATGTTGTGGCTATGCAACACCCCGTAGATGCCGCCGGGGACATCACGACGCAATGGGATGGGATGGCAAACCCCAACTGAACTCATGTACTGGTAGTCAATCTCACCCGTTGGCATCCGTCCGTAGAACGGTTTGAGCAGCCCGTCATAGGCGGATATGAGACCCTCGGTGGTGAATCGGGGGTCAAGCGTCATGTAAGTGATGTACATGATGGTGGCGAGCGCGTTGACGTGTTCGGTGGTCAGCCGCTGCGCCACGTCGATGCCCTGTCTCAGCAGGATCTCCTTACGCGAACGGATCGGCTCCGTCGCGAGTCCGCTCACCATCCCAGCGAGCATTTCCCCCAGCTCGTCATCGCCTGTCTCGGCGTATCCGCGTTGTGCAGAGGTAAGCGCGGCGAGGAACCGTGGACTCTCGAAACTGTCGAACGGCTTCGGATCCTGTTCGTTCAGCCTGTCCACCACTTTGTCGGTCATCCAGCCAATGCGACTCTCGATCTCAACGACCACCGCCTGGCTGGCGACTTCGCGGACAGCGGGCAGAACCTCGACTTGACCCACATCCGATGCGATCTGGCGCACGTCCGAGTAGGTGAGTTCAGACCCGCTGAATGTGATGTGCTGGGTGCTCCTGCCCGTCCCGATGATGTTCCTGGACACGGGTGACTGATCGCCCGCGACCATGTTGACGTTGCCGCGACCGCGCACCAGCGCGGAGACGAAGGGACGCGGTGAACCGTCCTCGCCCTTGACCGGGAACTGGCTGATGGACGCGACCAGGGCGACACCGCCAACCGCGTACAGCGACCACGGCGGCAACTTATCCGCGACTCCCAGCCAGGTGAGGTACATGGCGACACCGCCGCTCAACACGGAACCGCTGAACCACGACACACGCTTCCTGAGCATCTTTCCTCCCGCCGCTCACTATGGCATGAGGCAGGGACAATCTCGTTTGAGCAGCGGTGACCAGGACTAGGCGGCTGCGGTCTGACCGCGGCGCGTCCCTGTCAGTCCGTCAGCTTCCGCTCGGGAGCTAGTAGACCATCAGGGTCTGCCCGTTTGGCAATGCGACATCCTCGCTCGGAGGCTGCTCTGACGGGTTATCCACTACCCTCCTGATCACGATTCGGAAGTACGGAGATTTCCCGTTGATCCTCAAGTCTTTCCCATCGTCGCCCTTGCGGAACCGGATGATGTCGAACTGCTGAGGGTTATGTTTGTGCAGGAAGGTGATGGGCACACCGATGAGACCGTAATAGTCCGAAGGGATATTTTGCGTCTTGTCAACATTGATCCCATCGAGGTTGTCGTACCGTGGGTACTTATCCTCGTTGCCGACGTACGTGTTCACCAGGGGGATATCCCGGTGCCGCTTCTCGATGTCCAAGGTGGTGAGCCACAAGCTGTTGTTGGTGGAGACAATCCGCTCACCCCTTTCGTTAATCCGGGCTTCGGTTCCGTAGAGTTCGTAGTGCTCCGGAACGATGAAACCCGAGATTGCTCTGCCGAGACCGACACCGAGCCAAATCTTCCCGTCCTGTATCAGCTTGAAGATGTCCTTGTAGGTGATGGCGTTGACGGTGGCGATGATGAGGAAGTCCTTCTCATAGGAAGTCATGTATGAGACGAACTCCCGCAGAAGCGAGTACGGGGGGTTGGTGACAACTATGTCGGCTTCTTTGAGTAACGTGATGCATTCTCCACTGCGGAAGTCCCCTTCGCCTTCTGTGTGATCGACCTTTCCAGCCTCGAACGCCTCTTTTTCTCCCGCCGCGCCCGTGTATATCAGCCTTGTCCCGCGACTCTCCCCGTCGAGTGCGTATCCCGTGGCAATGAGCTTCTTGAGTCCCAGGCTTTCGAAATTGTCGATGAAGTACCTAACGAAATTACTGACGAGGGGGTTGTCAGTGTTGCAGTAGACGACCTTGTCGCGGAAGTGGTTGCCGTAGTGCTGTAGCTCTGCTTCGATGTCGGCGTACTGAGTGTAGAACTCGTCGTTCTTGTTTTTCTTAGCCTCGGTCAGCAGAGAACGGTCTATAACTCGTGCCACTGCGAGAACTCACTTTCCGGTTGTCGTCATCTGGTCGAAAAGGTCGCTAGCTAACATCTTGATTGACGTTTTCGCCACATCAAGCATGATGGCGAGCATATCCTCACTGTCCCATTCTCCGCCGCGTCCCTGGGTGTATATGGAAGCTGCTTGCAGCATGATCGCCTGTCCCCGACTGGTGACCACTCTGTTCTCGCAGAGATTGTGGTTTATGGGCATCGCGTAGTTTGCGGCAGTCAGTCTGTCAATGCGATTGAGGTTGCTTGAGTTGTACTCAAGCACGACTTCCCGACCGTCAGGGCGCGTGACGACGATGGTCTCAATGAGGAAGTTGGAGCCCTCCAAGAAGAGAACGTAGGGAAAGTGTTGCTCTCCGAGCATGAAGTTTGCGATTTCCCTCACGTTCTTATGGGATCGTTCAATGGCGTTGCCCGCCGCCATGATGTCCTGGTCTTTTTTCGTTCCCACCAGTACGCCCTGACTGATGTTCTCGATGTCCTTGCCCTGATACTTGGCTTCGGTTACCAGGATCACGCGCCACTTGCCGTTGTCATCGAGAACCTCAACGATTCCACCATCCGGGATGATCTTCGCTTGCGGAACGTAGAGCACCTGACCCAGGAACTCGTCTACCTCCCTGAGCCGCGCATTGATTTCGCTTTTGGCAATCTCCTTCCGCTTCCTGAATTTCAGGGTAGGGAAGTCAGCCTCTAGCTTCTGCATCACTAGGGTCGAAATCTGGTCGACACTAAGGTCATGCTTTCTGGCGATATCACCGAATATCCCCTCGACTCCGTGGTTGGCGATATGCTGCGTGGTTAGTCTGTTGGACTGTCGTTTTCTCGCCACTGAACGCTTCCCCAGGTCTCGGTCTCGGATCGGAACACCCATCCTCCCTCACCCTGGATCCTGGGTGAGTCCCGCCGCGCCGAGGCTGCCCGCCGCGCCGCGTCATAGGTATCTCTGCCTGCGGGATGGACGTGGGCAGGATCCCGCAGCGTGCCCCAGGGGCTGTACGTGGGCTTGTACGTGCCCCAGGGGCTTGTAGGTGGGCTACTTGGACGTGCCCCAGGGGCTCTGTAGCGCCGCTCAGACCCCCATTTGGACTGGTTCACTAGACGGGCTCCGAACCCGTTTAGGAGCCCCTGTAACGCGGTCTGTAACACGGTTTGTAACGCGGACGGGCTCCTTCAGGGCATGTGTTTTCCGTGAGGTCAGAGCGCCTATACGCACACAGATGAGCCGAATTTCTGGTCAGCCTCCACTACTGGGGCTGTATCACGGGCTGGAGCCCGTGTAGGTGGACAAAGAGAACCCCGCTCAGGGAGAGTGAGCGGGGTTCTCGGTTCGGGTGACGCGGCGGTCAGACAGCAACAAGTTCCCGGTGCGGGGTGTCCTGCAAGTCCTTCGCGGCGGTGATGACACGTCCAACGGTCGTCGGACTGACGCCCTTCAACGCTCCCGCGATCTTGCGCTGGGATTCCCCGGACGCGGCGCGGTTGAGGACAGCCACGACGCTGCGGACGGGGATGCTGATGGTGGTCTCCGCTTTGATGCGGGATGCCAGTTCGTCGGCGTCGGCGGTCAGGATGAACGGATCAGCGGCGGGACGCTTCACCTCCGCAACTGGTTCACGGATCGGCTCAGGATGCGTCACGGTCTGCGCCTCGACTGGTTCGTGAACCGCGTCATCGTGAACTGCCGACTGCTCCTCGGACTGCTCCTTGAGTGCTTCTTGGATCATCACCAACCGCTCCTGGAGCGCGTCGCGAGGTGCTTCACGGGGCGGCGTTTCCTGCTCCACGAACTGCTCCTCGTCTGCTTCATCGAATGCGTCATGGGGCAGGTATTCCTGCTGTTCAGGGTGCTCCACAGGCT
>JAGQSZ010000091.1 GCA_020439285.1 Microthrixaceae bacterium | reverse complement strand
CGACCGTTCGGGCCAGCGCTCAGCGAGCCTCCAGCAGCTTTGGAGCCGTCGAACGCGACCAGGCCGACCTGCCGTCGCGTGGCGTCTCGGACCGGTCCGTCCCAGCGGATCCCAACCCGGAGTGTAGAAATCGGTGTAGGCCTTAGCATTAAAAAAAACAGAGAGGCCCTCTCCGATCTCTCGGAAAGGGCCTCTGTACTGGGCTTTTCGTTGGTGGCGGGGGCGGGATTTGAACCCGCGACCTTCGGGTTATGAGCCCGACGAGCTACCGAACTGCTCCACCCCGCGGCGAGGGCTTCAACGCTACCGGACCGCACCCAGCCATTCAATTCGCCCCACCATGCCGTGCCGGGCGAGCGAACCGAACCTGGCAACCGGTCACACGCCGTAGGCCACAACCTCGGTTGCCTTGACACTCGCCCAGATCTCCCGACCCGCGACCAAACCGAGTTCCGCTACCGACGCGGTCGTTACCTCGGCAACCAGTTCCCCGGGACCGGTCAGAGTCACCCGTGCGTTGCTCCCGACCATGACGACATCCGCAACTGTCATCTGCCAGACGTTTCGAGCGCTCGTGTCCGGTCGGGTCAAGTGCAACGAGATCGCCTGCGGGCGGATCATCACCAGAACATCGCCGCTGTCATCTCCATCAACCAGACCAGTTGCAACTACAACATTCAGCTCTCCGCACCGGACCACGCCATCGTTCGCGACCCCTCGCAACAGGTTCACACCCAATAGGTCAGCTACATACGGGGTGCGTGGCATGGCGGCCATCTCGCCAACCGTGCCGGTCTGGGTCACCTGGCCCGCCTCCAGAACCAGCACTTTGTCGGCCAACGTCAGCACGTCGACCGGGTCGTGGGTGACGAGCACGGTCACGCCGTCGAAGTCGTTCAAATGCCGACGCAGGTCACGGCGGGTGGAAGGCCGGGTCGATGCATCGAGCGCGGACAGGGGCTCATCCAGCAGCAACAGTCTCGGATCGTTCGCTAGCGCCCGAGCCAGCGCTACCCGTTGACTCTGCCCACCCGATAGTTCTGCGGGTTTGGAGTCGACATAGGAAGCCAGCCCGACACGATCTAACCAGGCAACCGCCACCTCACCGGCGGCTTTCTTGGACGCTCCCCTCGAACGGGGGCCGAACGCCACGTTCTGTCCAACGCTCAGATGGGGAAACAACAGATAGTCCTGGAACATCATCCCGACTGGCCGCTGCACCGGAGGCATCAAGGTCGACGTTGCGGAGTCGAACAGCACGTCTCCGTCCATGGTGACCCGGCCTTTGTCGACGACTTGGATTCCTGCGAGTGCACGCAACAAGGTGGACTTGCCTGCCCCGTTGGGGCCGAGCACGGCGAGCACTTCGCCGGGTTCAACGTTGAATTCGGCAACGAGGCGAAACTCGCCGACTGCGAGATCAACCGAAACGGACAGCCCAGCAGAGGCCGATAACCCGGCCGCGCTCGCCAGGCTCAACGTGTGCCCAGCCATCGTTCACGCAGCGACACGATCACCCCGAGCGACACCACCAACAACACCAGGCTCAACGCGACGGCCACATCGGGATGGGTGTCGAGTTGCATGTAGACCGCTAGTGGCAGCGTCTGGGTTCGTCCGACGATGTTGCCGGCGAAGGTGATCGTCGCTCCGAACTCCCCCAGCGCTCGAGCCCATGCAAGCACCGCCCCGGCGATAACCGACGGTGCAACCAGGGGCAGGGTAACTCGCCGGAAGACCGTCCATCTGCCAGCACCGAGTGTCACCGCTGCGTCTTCGTAGCGGCGGTCCATCGCCCGGAATCCGGCTTCGGCGGACAGCACGAAGAACGGCATCGCCACGAACGCTTCGGCCAGGACAGCGCCCGCAGTCGAGAACGTCAACTGCAATCCGAACCAGTCATAGAGCGCTGATCCGACGATCCCCCGGCGGGAGAACGCTCCCAACAGGGCCACACCTCCGACCACGGGCGGTAGAACCAAGGGCAAAAGGACCAGTCCGCGCACGAGCGACCTGCCCGGGAACTGCACCCGGGCGAGCAACCACGCGAGGGGGATTCCGAACAGGACCGAGATCACCATCGCGGCGATCGAGCACACGAGCGACAACCGCAATGCCGAGACGGCCTCGGGGGTCCGCAGGTCAACCCACAGGGTCGACCATGACACCCGGCGCATCAGCCCGATTAGTGGAACTGCAAAGAATGCAACTGCAAGGACCGAAACCGCGACCACCAATGCGGGTGTTCTGGTGTGGTCCGGTGACTTCATGACGCTCGGTCGAACCCGAGGTCACCGAAGGGTTCCGTCACGGAGCCAGGAACCCGAAGTCCGACAGCACGGACTGACCTTGTTTGGCCAGAACGAACTCGACGAACGCCTTGGCGACGTCAGCGTTCTGGGATTCCTTGATCACCGCTATTGGGTACTGGGCGGTCACGTTCGCGTCTTCGGGGATCTCGACTCTGGCGACCTTGTCGGCCACCGAAGTCGCGTCGGTCTCGTAGACGATTCCAGCGACTGCATCACCCTCGGTCACAGCACCCAAGGTCGCCTTCACGTCCTGACCGCGGGTGACTTTCGATTCATCAATCGTGACGCCAGCAGTGCTGAGGATCTGATTCGCGAACTTCCCACACGGGGCGTTCTCGTTGCACAAAGCGATGACTCCGGCGGTTGCCAGGTCATCCAGCGTCTTGATGTTGGACGGGTTACCGGGCTTGGTGACGATCACGAGCCGGTTGCGAGCGAAGGTTTGTGCCGGGGCGTCAAGCAGATCAGCGCTGGCGAGGGCGTCCATCGGAGTCGTGTCAGCGAACGCGGCCACATCCACCGGCGCACCTTCTTGGATCTGGGTGGACAGCTGACCCGAGGACCCGTAGTTGATCGTGATCTCAACGTCGGGATGAGCGGCGATGAACTCGTCTTTGATCTTGTCGAATGCGTCAGTCAGCGACGCCGCCGCGGAAACCGTGATCTGCCCGGAAAGCTCGGGTGCGGTGCTCTCGGTTGACGACGTCGAAGCGGTGGTCGAGCTTGCGTCACCTGTGTCGTCGGAGTTGGAACTGCACCCGGTGAACGCCACCATGACCGCAACTACGGCGATGAGTGCTGCCCACAGACTCTTTGGTCGTCTCGTCACGTGGCTCACAATATCCCCACGATCACGGCCGACCCTTCACCGTGGCCAAGAGTCACGCGCCCCATCGTTCAAGGGTTGTGAGTACGTCATTCCACACGTCAGCGAGGCCACGATTCTGCCGTGGTCGCAGCAGCACGAACTGGTCCCGATCCATCAGCGGTTTTGCCACTGGGTCAGTGCGGATCTTGGTCACGGTGCCCATCGGTCGACCGGGATCGTCATCGATCCACAGCACCTTGTCGCCTGCTTCATCAGCGGCTTCCAGTTGCGGAACCACCGACGGGTACTTTCCCGCCAGGGGGATCTGCCCGACGGTGACTACCGGCCATTCGTGTCCGTGTCCCACGTGGGGGGCGAATACCGTCGGAGCCAGATCGTTCCATGTAGTCACCCACTCGATGTGAACCGAACGGGACTCCAGGTCACTCAGACGTTGATCGTTGTTGTGATCGAGACGGATCGGATAGTGGCGAGTACGTTCGACGATCCGTCGCTGCGCCTCACGGCGACTCGGCCCGCCGTGACCGGTGCGCAGTTCGTGTTCCTCCCACGGAATGCCTGTGTCCAGACGCACCACTGGGCCGACATCGAGACCCACACCCGCAGGCGGAGTGCCCAACAGGTTCAAAACGCCGTCAATGTCCATCCACACCCGAATCACCAAGCCATTGTCCCCTCGGTTCGCCCGCGGGATCCAGTGGCTTGGGGACGTTCGATGACCCGGCGACCCGGACTGGTTCAGCCGACCGTGGCAGGGGCGAGTTGCTTCCGAACCAGCGGCGCTACCTCGCCCGCATACAACTCGATTCCGGACATGAGCCGTTCATGGCTCATCGGCCCCGAGCTGTACTTCATATCGAAGCGTGACAGTCCGAGTTCTTTGGCGACCCGCACGATCTTGTCGGCAACGGTCTCGGGAGATCCGACGAACAGCGCTCCGTCTGGATCAGCGCTGCGATCGAACTGCGCCCGGGTCACCGGCGGCCAACCACGCTCACGTCCGATACGGGCATGCATCGCCTCGTAATGGGGCCACAGAGTGTCACGTGCCTCGCCATCGGTGCGAGCAACGAACCCGGGCGAATGCACTCCGATCGGCAACAGGTCACGTTCGAAATGATCGAGCGCACGCTTGTACAGGTCGACGAGCGGAGCGAACCTCGATGGTTCACCGCCGATGATCGCCAACATGAGCGGCAGTCCGTACTTGGCTGCACGCACGACTGATTCGGGATTGCCGCCGACACCTATCCAGGTGGGCAACTCTCGATCCATCGCCGGGTACACACGCTGGTTCGACAGCGACGCCCGAGTAGCGCCGTGCCACGTGACGGGCTGATTGTGGATCAACTCGACGAACAGATCGAGCTTCTCGTCGAAGAGCACCTCGTATTGGGACAAGTCGAGTCCGAACAGCGGGAACGACTCGGTGAAGGACCCGCGACCCAAGATGATTTCGGCTCGACCGCCGGAGATCGCGTCGAGTGTGGCGAAGCGTTCGTATACCCGCACCGGGTCATCAGAGCTGAGCACTGTCACCGCTGTCCCCAGGTGGATCTGTTCGGTGCGTGCAGCGATTCCGGCTAGCACCACCTCGGGTGCTGAAACGGAGAAGTCGTCGCGGTGATGTTCGCCGACGCCGAAGAAGTCGAGTCCGAGCCGGTCAGCGAGCACTCCCTCGTCGATGACGTTGCGGATGACCTCGGCGTGGGAGAGCGCGCCGCCATCGGCGTCGACGGTCACGTCACCGAAGGTGTCGAGTCCGAGTTCGAGTTGATTCGTCATGAACAAGAGAACATCGATGACATATCATCTATTCCCGTTGAGGCTTGCGGGCCAGGCTGCCCAGCGAACCAGCGAACCGAAATCCCCTGACTCAGCCGGGCCAGACGATCGACTGCATTTCCGAGTACGCGTGCAACCCGAAGTCGCCACCGTCACGGCCGACGCCGGACTGCTTGAATCCACCGAAGGGCGCCTCGTGGTTGCGCTGCAGGGTGTTGATTCCGACGTTGCCCGAACGCAGTCGCTTGGCGACTTCCCACGCACGACCCGTGTCAGCCGAGAACACGTAGCTGTACAGGCCGTAATCGCTGTCATTCGCGATCGCGATCGCCTCGTCCTCATCATCAAATGGGACGACCACGACGACGGGACCGAAGATCTCTTCACGCACCGGGGTCATCTCATTGGTGCAGTCCACCAACAGGGTCGGCTCGATGAAGAAGCCGTGGTCCATGCCGCCACGCCCGCCGCCGACAGCGACAGTCGCACCTTCGGACACACCGGTGGAGATGAATCCCTCGATCCGGTCACGGTGCACGCCCGAGATCACCGGTCCTACCACGGTGTCACGCTCGAGCGGGTCACCAACCTTCATGTGACCAGCGGCCTTGGTCAGCCCACCGACTAGGTGGTCATAGACGCCACGTTGGACGATCACACGGGTAGGCGAGGTGCAGATCTGACCCGAGTGGAATCCCCAGACCGATGAGATCCCACCGATCGCGGCTTTGAGGTCCGCGTCGTCGAAGACGATGCATGCGCCCTTTCCGCCGAGTTCCATCAACTGGCGCTTCATCTTCGATCCGCACACGGCCCCGATCCGTTGACCGACAACGGTCGACCCCGTGAACGACACCATGTCGGTGAGCGGGTGGGCGACCACGGCCTCCGATGGCGCGATGTCGTTTCCGGTCACGACGTTGACGACACCGGGAGGGAACCCGGCTTCGTTCATCAACTCGACCATTCGCACCACGCCGAGGGGATCCTGGGGAGCAGGCTTGACGACCACCGTGTTGCCCATGGCGAGCGCCGGGCCGATCTTGCCGGCCATGTTGGTCATCGGGAAGTTGTAGGAGGTGATGCAGGTGACCACGCCGACCGGGGCACGGTGGCCGACCGCTGAGATCAACCCACCGGGGGCGAGCGCCGTCGTTGGCATGACTGCCGGTTCGAGCGGAATGATCCGACTCTGCATCGCGCCCTTCGCATAGCGACGCAGACGGGCAGACGCCTGGGGGAACTGCATGGTCTTGGCGACCCGCATCGTCGCACCGGTCTCAGCCTGGAGAACGGGCACGATCTCGTCACGGTGAGCGTCGATCAGATCGGCTGCCTTGTTGAGCAGTTCGGCCCGCTCCTCGGGAGTGGTGCGTGACCACGAATCGAACGCCTCGGCCGCTGCCTCGACAGCAGCGTTGGCCTGTTCCACCGATGCCTCGGGGGCACGTCCGACGATTTCCTCGTTGGCCGGGTTGACGATGTCGTAGGTGCCGGCAGCGCCCTCTTCGGAACGGCCACCGATGGTGAGGCGATAGGTGGAATCTGGCATCTGGGCTCCCTGTTCACAACGGCGGCCGATACGGCCACCCACTCGATTGTTCGAACCGATTGGTCCATTCGATCGGCCTGGTTCGGGTGACTACGAACATGTGATCACGACTAGGTGATCGCAGTCCGACGGACCGTTCCCGAGCGTCGATCGTACGCGGAATCTGACGGTGTGTCAGATGTTGGGGCGGTCGTCGTGACCCAGGTCGATCTAACGCCAGAACACCAGGTACATCAACAGGGCGCTGTTCCACGCGACGATCGCCACGTAGATTCCGGCGACTGTCGCGGCGGCGCGATTGGCGAGCCGCGAGGTGATCGGGCACATGATCAACAACAACGCGGCGATCAGCGAGAAAGTCACCTTGGTGCCGATCGGGGCTGCGAATCCCGCCATCATTCCGCGCATGATGGGGTTACCCTCGACTCCCCCACGGTGGATGATCGCCTTGGTCAACAACACGTCCGCCAGGTTCAACACGACGAGCGCGAGCCCGAGTTGCAGGCGAGCGAGAGGCACCAGTCTGTTGGCGAGTGGGAGTCGGACGACCTTGCCCGCATAGAGCACGACCGGGTCGGTACCTGATTCGAGAGCCGCTGATGTGGCCGGCCGCGACGCTGCAGGAACGCCAATCACAGAAGTCGAATCTGATCGTTCTCGTTGCACCGCCGCCTCCTAGGAGTCCACCGCCAAGTGACTCCAGTTCCTAGATCTTTGCAGACCGGATCGCTTTCGGGCCAGCACAGCTACATATGGGCCGATAGTGTGCACATCGTGAACGCGATTCCCGATCGGTTGCAGCGAATTCGGAATCTTCCGATCTTCGCCGCCTGTAACAAACACGAGTTGGAAGAGATCGATCGACTCACCGACGAGATCTCCATTCCGGCGGGCCGAATGCTGATGCAACAGGGTGAGTTGGGCCAGGAGTTCGCCCTGATCATCTCCGGTGAGGCAGAAGTGATTCGTGATGACGCAGTTATCGCGACGCTCGGGCCGGGCGATTACTTCGGCGAGGTCGCTCTGTTGGACTCGGTCTCTCGGACCGCCTCGGTCAGAGCGAAGACCGACATGCAACTAGAGGTGTTGGATCGACGCGGCTTCAACACTCTCCTCGATGACCTGCCGCAGTTGTCACGTTCGATCCTCAAGGGGCTCGCTCACCGCATGGCGGAGCACCAGTTGGAGATCCAACGCCTGCGGGCACGGCTCGCCGAACAAGCGTGATCAGACAGTCTCGATTACTGAGTTGGTCGGCTGTGGTTGCAACCGCAGCCGCGGTGGCTGTTCTCCCGGCGTGTGGAGGCAGTGACACCAAGACTCTGGATTCGACCAGCACCACGGCCAAGTCGTCGGTGTCCTCGGTTCCATCGGATGAGACCTATGAGGGACTCGTCGAGACTCTCACCAAGACCGGCATGACCCGGGAACAAGCGCGATGCGTGGTCGACAAGTTGAACAATGCGTCCACCGAACTCGGTGATCCTGATTCGCCCGGCGAAAAGACTCGTATCGAGAAACTGCTCGAGGCCTGCAAACTCGCTGGCTGATCGGGCGGCGTACTAGTCGTTCAGTCGCTCAGCCGTGTGTCATCGACGCCACGAACGCGGCGCTGAATGCCGCCAACGCGCCGTCGTAGTCGCCGGCGCCGGCCAGGAACGCTCGCTCGCCGCCGAGTGAGTCCCGCAGATACCGAAGACCTCGCGCCCCCCACTCGTCCTCAACCCATCGAGCGAGGAAGTAGAGCTCGCGTTCAGTAAGGCTGGTGGCCGAATTCGCCAGCGCACCCAACATGTCGTCTTCGAGTTCAGTGAGACCTTCCCCGCTGAGCGCCGAGGTTCGGAACACCGGTGGAGCCTGCTCATCGAATGGTCGAGCCAACCACATGCTGCCGAGCAGTTGGTGGTAGCTCACATCGGATGCCGGTTCATCGGATTTGTTGAGCACGAAAGCATCTGGCACTTCGATGATTCCTGCTTTGAGGAACTGCACCTCGTCCCCGCCGAGAGGTTGGAGTACCAGGTAGACCCGTCCGGCGAGTTGGCGAATGTCGGCCTCGCTCTGGCCGATTCCCACGGTCTCGATGAACACGCAGTCGAAGAGTCTGGTCAACACACGACAGACCTGGAAGCTCGACGGTCCAAGTCCCCCGAGTTCGTTGTCCGATGCTTGACTCCGGAAGAACAGTCGTCGCTCGTCAGGCACGAACCGCATCCTGGTTCGGTCACCCAACAGCGCTCCGCCCGAAACCTGGCTCGACGGGTCGACAGCGACAACTGCGACGGAGAGCTCCGGATCGCGTTCCAACAGATCGACCGTGATCCGTGACAGCAATGACGACTTGCCCGATCCGGGTGTTCCGGTGATGCCGAGGATCACGCCCTTTGGTCGACCGTTCTGACTGTTCTGATCACCGGCGCGGCGGTCGAGGGCTTCGAGCACAGCCGATCGTTGCGCGGCGGCTTGGGGTCGTTGATCCTCGAATATCGAGATCAGACGCGAGACCGAGAACTTGTCCAGTTCGACCGCCTGGTCGATCAGATCCATGTCGACTGTTTCAACCATCGTCTCGCCATGCCATGGTGTCACCTCTCCGCGTCCAGCTCAGCCAGCTCGGCCAACTCACGATCGAGCCGGGGACTCAGCCAGCCGCCAACCGCTCCTCGATCACACCGGTAATGGACTCCATGATCTCGATCAACTCGTAGTCCGACGGAGTGAAGATCCGCTTCGCTCCCATCGCGTAGAGCTTCTCGAAATCACCCTGGGGAATAATTCCCCCCACAAATACATCAATGTCATCTGCTGCCCCGTACTCGCGGAGCTTGTCGAAGATCTGTTGGGTCAACTCGATGTGTGAACCGCTGAGGATCGACGCTCCGATCAGATCAGCGCCCTCCTCGACCGCGGATTGCACGATCTCATCGGGGCTCAGACGAATGCCCGAATAGATGACGTCGAAGCCGACGTGACGGGCCGAAACCGCTATCACCTCAGCACCGTTGGAGTGACCATCGAGCCCCGGCTTGCCGATGACCACTCGTGGCCGGTGGCCGAGTTTCTCGGCCAGGACATCGATGCGGTGCCGGACTGCGTCGACACGATCGTTGCTGAGCGCGAGCTTCTGGCCGTCCACACCGGTCGCCGGGCGGTACTCGCCGAACACATCGCGCAACGCTCTCGCCCATTCGCCCGTGGTGACCCGGGCGAGGGCGCATTCGATCGACGGTTCCATCATCGACTCGCCCGACCGTGCAGCTTCCTTGAGCGCGTCGAGTGCCGCTGCCGCACGCTGCGGGTCACGCTTGGCACGGGTCTCCTCGAGCGAAGCAATCGCGTCGCGGGCAGCGGACTCGTCGAGTTGGAAGATGCCGCCGTCCTCGCCCGACAACAACGGCGAGTCGATACCGTCGGTCCAGCGGTTGAGTCCGACGACGATCTGGTCGCCCGAGTTGATGTCACTCATCCGCTGCGACATCGATCGCACCAGCGACGACTTCATGTAGCCGGATTCGATCGATGGGATCACGCCACCCATTCCGAGGATCTTGTCGATCTCTTCACGGGCCTGGGCCTTGAGCTCATCAACCTTTGAGCGCACAACGACCGAGCCTTCGAACAGGTCCGGGTACTCCAACAGGTCGGTCTCATAAGCAAGGATCTGTTGCAATCGCAAAGACCACTGTTGGTCCCACGGGCGTGGCAGTGACAGCGCCTCGTTCCACGCCGGCAACTGCACCGCGCGTGCCCGGGCATCGCGACTCAATGTCACGCCCAGGGTTTCGATCAGGATCCGCCAGGCGTTATTCTCGGGCTGTGCCTCGGTCAGACCGAGCGAGTTGACCTGCACGCCGTAGCGGAACCGGCGGTACTTCTCGTTGCGAACGTCGAAGCGTTCCTTGGTGTACTCGTCCCAGAGTTCACCGAAGGCCCGCATCTTGCACATCTCTTCAACGAAGCGGATCCCGGAGTTCACAAAGAAGCTGATTCGCCCGACAGCTCGCTCGAACTGGTCGTCGTCGAAATGTCCACGTTCCGCGAGAATGTCCAACAGGCTGATCGCGTTGGCGAGAGCGAATGCCAACTCCTGGGTGGGTGTCGCTCCGGCCTCTTGCAGGTGATACGAGCAGATGTTGGACGCGTTCCACGACGGGATCTTCTCCAGACA
>JAGQSZ010000090.1 GCA_020439285.1 Microthrixaceae bacterium | reverse complement strand
GAACGGCTCTAGTGGACGGGGTGGACGACGCCCCTCTCGATGATTCGGTCACCGAGGCGGAGCGTCACGTCATTCTCGAACAATTGAATGCCTTGGAGGAAAGGATCGGAGGAGCGTGTGACTCCTCTGGGCGATCGCGCGGCGATGTCCAGCTGCTGCTGGCGACCAAGACCGTTCCCGTGGAGCGCATCCGTGTGGCTATCGAGGCGGGCAATGCACTGATCGGCGAGAACCGGGTGCAAGAAGTGGTGGCCAAGGGTCCGGGTCTGGCGGACTTGGATCACACAACTCACTTCATTGGTCACCTCCAAAAGAACAAGGTGAACCAGGTGCTGCCATGGGTGCAGTTGATCCAGTCGATCGACCGCGTCGAGATTGCTGAGGCGGTTTCGAAGCGGCTGGACCGGCCTCTCGACGTATTCGTTCAGGTCAACACTTCTGGCGAACCGTCGAAGTACGGCGTGGACCCAAACGTTGCTGTCGAGTTGGCTGGACAAGTCGACGGGTTGCCCAATCTGGCTGTGAGCGGGTTCATGACTATTGGACTGTTCTCAACAGATGAGGTTCCGGTTCGTCGTTGCTATGAGCGTTTGAGGATGGTCAGGGATCAGGCCATTTCCGGTGGCCTCGCAGATGCGTCTGAATTGTCGATGGGCATGAGCGGTGACCTTGAGTGGGCCATTGCAGAGGGCTCGACAATGGTGCGAGTTGGGTCAGCCGTGTTCGGCGCCAGACCCACCTCCGATGCGTACTACTGGCCGGGCAGCGCCCCAGAGATTTGACACTTTTTCTGCGCAATCTTTCAGGCGGGCGAAAAGTGGGCCGATATGCACATGGTGACTCATCCGAGAGTCACGCCATCAAAACCATGTCTGATCTCGAACCAGTGATCTCCGAACTGCATGCTGTCGACCCGTATGTCACTCGCGTCCTCACACGGAAGCTTGTGCGGTCCGCTGACTTCCGCTCGCTCGGGGGGACCGGCACCAGTTGCACGATCATCACTCAAGACGATGTGACGAATGTGACGCGGCAACTCGAGTTCGAGCGAGAGACTCTCTTGGACCGGATTCGTTGTGAGCTCATCTTGATGGCTGACACCGATGCTGGAGCTCGCCAACGTCCGATTCGGGACAGGTCCACGCAGGTGATCCGTCCACGTCGAATCGAAAAGCCCCAGGGCGATCGGGCATGTGTTCTCGCCGAAGCGGTGCAACGTTCGTCGAATGAGTTCATCGTGGTATGCGGTCAGGGACATGACCCGTTGACAGGTTTCGCTGAAATCCTTGGCCATATGTGGACCGAAGGTGCCGACATCGGAGTTCTGTCGAGAGAAGACCTTGTGTCCTCGGCGGACGGAACTACCTCGGACTCCGCAGCCCAAGTCCCGGCCTGGCTCGGGCTTGGCTCGGCCGCTCCCGCCAGCGCGATCGTAATGAGACGCTGGTTTGCCCGATGGATCTTCAACGAGATCGATAGGGCCATCAATCCGGCTGAGGAGATCGCTGACCGGATTCGTCTTCTGGGCACCTTGATCGTCCACGCCAATGTTGCGGACTGGTTCCCACAGGCCATCGACGCCGCTGGTTGATTACCACTCGGGCTTGACCGTCCAGGAAAACTATGGTGCTGCCAACAGCGCCAAAGCCGCGGTTCGGCCCGTTGATTCAACCCGTCAACTGGAACGTGTTCCACTACCATCGCCTACGCTTCGGCCGTGGACTTCGACGACTCAGTAGAGCTAGCGGACTTCAGGGCACAAGTCAGGGAATTCCTGAGTGCCAACGCTGAACCAAAGCGTGGCGACGAGCGCGATTGGTCCCGCAATGGCGCAGCAGTCGACCCGGAAGTTGCGGCGGACTATCGACGACGCTGCCATGCATGGCAGAAGCTGCTCTTCGATTCGGGGTGGGCTGGGATCACTTGGCCGGCGAACTTCGGTGGGCGTGGATTGTCGAGTGCGCATCAGATCGTATTCAACCAGGAGCTCGCTCAATTCGACGCGACCTCGGGGTTCCTGGCAGCGGCCCAAGCTCTCGTCGGCCCGACACTCATGCGCCACGGGTCCGTAGCGCAACAGGAGCGTTATTTGGGGCCCCTGCTCTCGGGTGAGGAATCGTGGTGTCAGCTGTTCTCGGAACCCGGCGCAGGTTCTGACCTTGCGGCGCTGGCCACTCGGGCGGTGCTCGATGGCGATACGTGGGTGGTCAATGGTCAGAAGGTATGGACCTCGAGCGCCCAGCACGCCGATTTCGGAATCCTGGTGGCTCGCACCGACCCGACGGTTCCCAAGCATGCGGGACTCACCTACTTCATCGTTGACATGAAGAGTCCCGGTATTGAGATTCGCCCGCTGGTACAGGCGCAAGGTGTTGCTCACTTCAATGAGGTCTTCCTCTCCGATGTGCGAATTCCCGCGGACAACGTCGTGGGTGAGGTCGGTGACGGTTGGAAGGTGACTCGCACGACGCTTCGCAGTGAGTCGTCGATGATTTCGGGTGCTGGTCAGGCGAGTGGGTACGCGGCAGTTCTGTCGACTGCTCGACGAGTGGGCCGAATCGAGGATCCGATCGTCAGGGATGCTCTGGCGCGGGTTTATTCCAACGAACTCATCCTGAAGTGGATGGGCTGGCGTACCCAGACAGCAGTGATGACCGGTCGCCTCGAACTAGCGCTGCACGGCTCGTTACTCAAGAACTTCTTCACCCGGTCCCTGAGCCACCGTGTGGGATTGGCTGTTGACCTTGAAGGCGCGGAGGGAATGCTGTCGCACGATGCCGAGGGCGACGGGTTCTGGCAGTACCAGCTCTTGAATCAGTTCGCATCACGTATCGGCGGCGGCACCGAGGAGGTCCACCGCAACAATCTGGGCGAGCAGGCTCTCGAGCTGCCCAAGGAACCTTCGGTGGATCGCGATCTGCCGTGGAATGAAACACGTCGGGCCTAGCGGCGGGCTGATTCGCAGGCTTGTCGACAGCGTCTGTCGAGCGTCGGGACCGACAGACATTGCCAATCTGCGGTATTTGTCATTACAGATTTTGTTATTGAACAGAAATAGGGGGCTGCGATGATGCTCGAAGGCAAGATCGCGATGGTGACAGGGGTAGGTCCGGGAATGGGGCGAGACATCGCTCTGGCGTTGGCGAAAGAGGGCGCCGACCTGATACTTGTTGCGAGGTCTGAGCGGGTTGTTCCATCGGTGGTTGCTGAGGTCGAAGCTCTTGGCCGACGTGCGATCCCGGTGTTCGGGGACATCGCATCAAAGAACGACTGCGAGCGAATCGCAGGTGAGGCACAGGCCGGGGTGGCCGAACTGTCGTCATCGGTCGCCCGTGCAGATGACGCAGCCGATTCTGATGGCGCGCCACTCGACATCTTGGTGAACTCGGCCTTCCACGCGGGAAAGCACATGACCTTCGAGGAGTCGGATCTCGCTCGCTGGCAAGGGCCGATGGACGTGAACTACTTCGGGACGTTGCAGTTGACCCAGGCAGTCCTACCGATGTTGAAAGCTGCAGCAGCAAACACCGGTGATGCTCGAATCATCATGATCAACACCATGTCGGTGCAGCGGATAGAAGCCGGGGCGGGGGCCTATACCGGTTCCAAAGCAGCGCTCGCCGCAGTCACCAAGACACTCGCGTTGGAACTCGGAACCTATGGGATCCGAGTCAACGCCGTGCACCCGGGATACATCTGGGGTGACAGCGTCAAGATCTACTTCGAGTGGCAAGCCGCCGCACGGGGAGGCGGGGCGACGTGGGAGGACCTGTACGCCGAGCGGGCATCCGAGACGGCGCTGGGATACCTTCCGCACTCCTCGGAGATAGCAGGATCAGTGGTGTTTTTCGCGTCCCCACTTGCCAAATGTGTGACTGGTGCTGCCTTGGCGGCAAACGGTGGGCACTGGACGGCACCGAGCGCCTGAGGCTCAGCGCAAGTAGTCAGCTGTGCCTGGAGTTGAGCCGGGTGCGGCTCAACTCCAACGCTTGATGATCGCTGCTTGGCTTTCCAGGGTCGGCATGACGTCATCACGAGATGCCGAAGGAATTCGGAACACGCACTCGGTCACGCCCAAAGATGCGAAGTGTTCGAGTTTCTCGTCGGTTGGCAGCGTGCCGAAGGGAACGACCTTCAATGCATCAGGATCTCGACCAGCGTCGGCCCACAACGAACGCAAAACCGGTAGCGAGTCAGCCAGGCCGCTTCCACCGATCGGAATCCATCCGTCGCAGTACTCGACGATGTGAGCGAACAGCTTCGGGCCGGCGCCGCCACCAAGCAGGACGGGAACATGCGTGGCGGGCTTTGGCCAACTCCACGATGGTTCAAAGTTCACGTACTCGCCGTGGAACTCGGCCACTTCGTCGTTCCACAGGTGCTGCATGGCCAGGACGTGCTCTCTGGTGTGAGCTCGTCGTGAGCGGTACTCGATGCCGTGTGACTCCATTTCATCGGCGTTCCATCCGAACCCGATCCCGAGTTCGAAGCGGCCACCCGAGAGGTTCTGCAGAGTAGCGATTGCTTTGGCAGTCACGATCGGTTCCCGCTGAGCGGGCAACACGATTCCGGTGCCCAAGCGGATGGTCGTCGTTCGAGCCGCAGCGAACGCGAGCGCCACCAGCGGGTCGAGAGAGCGTTTGTACTCTCGGGCCAGTTCGGCGTCGCCAGTTGGTGGTGGTGTGCGCCGAGAGACCGGAATGTGGGTGTGTTCTGGAATCCACAGAGAGTCGAAGCCACGTGCTTCGGACTCGACAGCGAGTTCGCCCACATCCATTGACTCGTCGGTTGCGAAGATAGTCAGACCGAACCTCATCGGGCCCGAGGCTACAGGCGGTTTGTGTCAAGACCTGACGGAGTGTCAGATTCTTGTCATGGCCATCTGTGAGAACCGCGTAGTCATCATCACCGGAGCTGGTCGTGGACTCGGCAGAGCCCACGCGCTCGCGTTCGCTGCCGAAGGAGCGAGCGTTGTCGTCAACGACCTCGGCGTAGCGCAGGACGGATCTGATCCGTCCTCGGCCCCTGCGCAACAAGTGGTCGACGAAATCGTGGCAGCCGGCGGCAAGGCCGTGGTATCCAACCATGACGTCGCTGACTGGGAATCGGCTGGCGAGATGATCCAGCTGGCAGTGGACACCTTCGGTGGACTCGACGTCGTGGTGAACAACGCCGGTATCGTCCGGGACCGCATGTTCGTGAACTCGGAACAATCCGAATGGGAAGCGGTGCTGAGGGTTCACGTCCTGGGCCACGCCGCGCCAGCTCGACACGCAGCGTCGTATTGGCGGACCAAGTCGAAGGCCGGTGAGCCGGTCAGCGGTCGCATAATCAACACGTCGTCCGGCGCTGGTCTGATGGGGTCTATCGCTCAAGCTGCCTACTCGGCGGCCAAGGGCGCAATCGCGAGCATGACCTTGGTGCAGGCAGCGGAACTCGGACGCATTGGCGTCACGGCGAACGCCATTGCTCCCGCAGCCCGCACCCGCATGACAGAGGACGCCTTCAAGGACATGATGGCCGAGGTCGACGAGGGTGCCTTTGATGCCATGGACCCAGCCAATGTGTCACCCCTGGTCGTATGGCTGGGGTCCGAGGACTCTGGTGATGTGACCGGCAGGGTGTTCGAGGTCGAAGGCGGAATCATCGGTATAGCGGAAGGCTTCAACCACGGTCCTCGCTTCGACAAGGGTGCTCGTTGGGACCCTGCCGAGGTTGGCGCTGTGGTGCGTGACCTTCTTGCCGAAGCAGTCGAGCCGACACCGGTTTACGGCGCCAGCTGAGGTTGTCGCTGCCTGCGCGCCGCGACCTTTGTGGAGTTCGCGTTGCCAGCCAACACAAACTCCACAAAGTTTGAGCTGAGCTGAGCTGAGATGAACGGAGATGAGAGGGCCATGGATCCGCAGCCGCTCGTCTTCAACCGGAATAACCCCGTCACGGTTTCAGTCGAACGCGTTTACGGCCGACCACACGGTGTCCGGAGCGCGGTCGCGAAGACGATCTCGCCGAATGGTCGAGTGATCGTCCCACACTGGACAGCGGGCACCGAGAATAGGCACTGGAATCTCTGGAATCGGGAGTTGCTGGCCTATTCGTCGGGCCTCACCGATTCGTTCTTGGAGGTCGGTCTTCGTGGCCCGCGACTGTTGGAGACCGTCGAACAGCCTGATGGCTCCTTTGAGCTCCTGTTGGAGGATGTGGCGGGGCGTACCGGCGGTGAGCTGACAATCCAAGACCATCAGAGGATCAACCGTCGGCTCGGTCAGGCTCAGGCGATCACGATGGTGATGCCTGACAACGAGTCTGAGCCGGGTGATCAGGCAGCGTGGACATCGCTGCCGTGGCTGTCCAAGAACTGGATTCGTCAATACGCGAGCACGCGCTTGAATGGGCCGACGGTCTACTCCGAGGAGTCGCTGTGGGAGCATCCCGTTGTTGTCGAGGGTTTTGGCACAGATCGACACGTCATCAGACAGGGCTTTGGCGGTCTGTACGCCTCTGCCAATAAGTGGTTCAACCTGTTGGAGGTGTTGCCACAGACTCTGTGCCACCTCGACTTCTGGCCCAACAACGCGATAGCGGTGAGTGATGGAACCGATGTCTTGATCGATTGGGCATTCATTGGATGGGGAGCGGTCGGTGAGGATCCCGGAAATTGGATCCCGGACTCGGTCTTCGACCATTTCGTTGAACCAGAGGACATCGACACGTTCGAGTCGGCCGTCTGGGGCGCGTATCGAATGGGGCTGGAGAGTCACGGTCTGGATCGCGGCACAGTGGAGCTTGCTCGTCTGGGGATGTGTGCGAGCGCGGTGAAGTACATATGGCTGCCGGGGATGATGGTGATGAACGCTGACCATGTGGGGCCGACGGCATATGGATCCCAGGAGGGGTATCCATTGCACGTGGTTTTTGCTCGCCGAGCCCCGATGCTTGTGCGCTTGTTGGAATGGATCGAGGAAGCGGAACGGTCATTGGTCGAGCTGCGAAGTGATTTCCCATGGTTGCCCTGAGGGAAATTCGGTGCCGCGAGTTGAATGGGACACCTGGTGTCGTTACGCTTTTCTTTGAAGCGTGCACCCACCGGGGCGCGACGGACAATGGAAAGACGTGATGCGCCGAAGAATGTTCGGGTCGAAGATCCACCGTGCAACAGTGACCCATGCCGATCTCGACTACGAGGGGTCTGTCACCATTGACCAGGACTTGTTGGATGCGTCCGGAATCCTCGAATGGGAAGAGGTCCAGATCTGGGACGTCACCAACGGCAATCGGTTGGCCACCTATGTGATCGCAGGGCCGAGTGGTAGCGGAGTCATCGGCATCAACGGTGCAGCAGCTCACCTGGTCAACCCCGGCGACAAGGTGATCATCGCCACCTTCGTCGACATGGAAGACGCTGAGGCCCGTTCGCATCAGCCGACCAACGTGTTCGTCGATGACGACAACCGGGTCAAGGAACTGCGACCCGAGATCGTCTCCCTCCCGGCCTGAACAACCCAAAGCGGCAGCGCCGGGCGGCGAGCATTAAGAGAACAAAACTGAGGAGGCCCCACATCTGTTGGTGTGGGGCCTCGCTCTTGTTTTCAATACTCAACTGGTGCTGCCCGGCGACTAGCCGAGCGGTCACCAGTGGGACTCAGCTGAGTCGTTCGATGATCATCGCCATACCCTGGCCACCGCCGACACACATCGTCTCAAGACCGAAGGTCTTGTCGGACTCCTGAAGGTTGTGGATCAAGGTGGTCATGATGCGGGCACCGGTCATGCCGAACGGGTGACCCAGAGCGATTGAACCGCCACGGGTGTTGAGCTTGTCCCACTCGATGCCGAGGTGACGTGCCGAAGGAATGACCTGGGCGGCGAAGGCCTCGTTGATTTCGACGAGGTCGATGTCGTCGATGGTCATGCCCGCACGGGAGAGTGCCTTGCGGGAGGCTTCGACTGGTCCCATGCCCATGATCTCTGGGTTCAGGCCGGTGGCTGCGGACGAGACGATACGAGCGAGTGGCGTCAGGCCGAGTTCCTTGGCCTTGGCGTCGCTCATCACGACAACAGCAGCTGCGCCGTCGTTGAGCGGGCAGGCGTTTCCAGCGGTGACGGTTCCATCGGGACGGAACGCGGGGCTCAGGCTGCTCACCTTGTCCAGAGTGGTACCGGGGCGGATTCCGTCATCCTTGGTGACCAGACCGTCGGGAGTCTGAACCGGGGTGATCTCTGCTTCCCAGAACCCGTTGTTGAGGCTCTCTTCGGCCAGGTTCTGGCTGCGGACAGCGAACTCGTCCTGCTCGGCGCGGCTCACGTTCTCGGACTGGGCAACGTTCTCTGCGGTCTGACCCATTGCGAGATAGACGTCGGGGAGACCCTCGGCGGGCTCCCAGGTCGGTGCTCCACCTTCAGCACGCTTGGCGCTGCGGGCCTCTGGGTCGGCGAAGACTGGGTTCTTGGGTCCGTCGGCCATGCCGAAGAAGAACCGGCTCGAGGTCTCGACGCCACCAGCGATGAAGATCTCGCCATCGCCGGACTTGATGGCGTGAGTGGCCATGCGAATCGTCATCAGCGACGAGGAACAGTAGCGATTCACGGTTACGCCGGGGATGTTGTCCAAACCAGCGAGAATGGCCGAGACACGACCGATGTTGTGGCCTGATTCACCAGCGGGCTGTCCACAGCCCCACAGAACGTCCTCGATCTGGGTGCGGTCAACCTGGGGAACCTTGTCAAGCACAGTCTTGATGATCAGAGCGGAGAGATCGTCTGGACGCATGTCCTTGAGCGAGCCCTTAGCCATACGGCCGATGGGAGTACGTGCAGTTGAGACGATTACGGCCTCGGTCATTTGGCAACCTCTGGTGTGTTCGGGTTCGATTCGACTGGCATTTGGCCAGCCGAATATGAATGTTACCGATCGGTAACGTGTCCCGGCCAGCAGACCGGCAGGTTCAGGGAAAGAATCGGCTGATCGTGTCAGCCACGCAGGACGGCTTGTCAGAGCCCTCGGCCTGAATAGTCACACGAACCACGATCTGAACTCCGCCCTTGGCCTGTTCAACCGAAACGACTCGGCCTGCACCTCTGATGCGGGATCCCACCGCCACTGGTGACGGAAAACGAACCTTGTCGAGTCCGACGTTGACGCCCATGGACGCACCTTGAACGTCCAATAGTTGTGGAAGGAACAGATTGACCAGAGACAGGGTCAGGTAACCGTGTGCGATCGGTCCACCGAATGGTGACTCTGCTTTGGCGCGTTCCGGGTCGACGTGGATCCACTGGTGATCGCCAGTAGCGTCGGCAAAGAGATTCACTTGGTCCTGGGTGACTTCGACCCAGTCAGTCGTGCCGAGATCGGCGTCAGCAAGCTCAAGAAGTTCAAGCAGGGAAGAAACGGTGGTTGTCACGTTTGGATGCTCCTTGGCCTACGCGTGCTGGCTCGATACGGAGATGACTTCACCTGTCAGATACGTGGACAGGTCACTGGCGAGGAACACCATCACATTGGCGACCTCCCATGGCTCTGCGGCCCGACCGAAGGCTTCTTTGGAGATGAGTTCTTCGAGAAGCCCTGGGGGTGTGACCTTGGCGAGGTTCGGGTGCATCGCGAGGCTTGGTGCAACGGCGTTGACCCTTACGCCGTGGTCTGCCGCTTCGATTGCCGCTGAACGGGTGAGCGCCATGACTCCGGCCTTGGCCGCTGCGTAGTGGGCCTGGCGTTCCTGCGCCCTCCAGCCGAGTACGGATGCGTTGTTGACGATCACGCCAGATCCGCGTTCGTACATGTGGGGGAGCACTGCGCGTAGGCAACGGAAGGTGCCGGTGAGCGTCACGTCGAGCACCTTTGACCAGGCCTCGTCGGTCAACTCGGTGATCAGTCCGTTGCCGCCCAGCCCGGCGTTGTTGAACCAGACATCGATATGTCCGAGGGTTTCGAGTGATCCGGCGACGAGTGCCTGTACTGATTCTTCATCGGTGACATCGCAGGTGAAGGTGCCGGGCCGCTCGCCGAACTCGGCCTCTAGCGCATCGGCAGTTTCGCCGAGACGACGTTCGTGGGCGTCCGAGATTACGAGCGAGCCGCCCTCGAGCATCACACGGCGAGCAAGCGAGCCACCGATTCCGCTACCAGCCGCAGCGGTGATGACAGCAGTCTTACCGGCGAGCAGATTGTTGCCTTGGGGTTCTGTTGGTGGGGTGGAGGACATGTGGATCCTTAGCGGTTGCGAGTAGGCGGTTGTTTGCGATGGTCGGTGGAGACTGAGCAATCCAAGTGGGTTGAAGCAGTGGTGCTCAGCGCGGTTCGCGGGGGAGTCCGAGTGCGCGCTCGCCGATCACGTTCCGTTGGATCTCGTCGGATCCTCCGTAGATCGTGTCGGAACGACTGAAGAAGAACAGCTTGTGTTCGGGGCTCATCTCCAACTCGCCTGCGTCGCCCTCGTCAGCTTCCGAGTAGCGGGTCAGCATTGCTTCGGCTCCGAGTACGTCCATGGCCAGTTCGCCCATGTCACGGTGCAGATTCGCCCAGTACAACTTGTTGATCATCGCCTCACGGGGCAGAGCGACGTTCTCATCCACCCGCAAGGCGCGGAGTGCGTTCCATCGCATGATCCGTAGTCGACTCCAGGTCTGAGCGATTCTCTGTCGCACGACGGTCTCATACAGCG
>JAGQSZ010000089.1 GCA_020439285.1 Microthrixaceae bacterium | reverse complement strand
CAACCGCTTTCGGTGACCTGTATCCGTTGTGCTGTGAGCCCGTGTTCAACGCTCATCCAGGAGTTCACCGGAGTGCACTGGTTGGGGTCAACTACGGCAGCCGTATCGTGCCGACAATCTGTGTTGAGCCCACTCGAGATTCAACGCCGGTCCCAGCGCTGGAAGCTCAACTGCTGGACCTGGCGGGTGCGCACAACTCGACCCAGTTGATCGAGAGAGTCGTGTTCATGGATCACCTGCCCGTCGATCAGCGCCACAACGCCAAGATCGATCGGCCAGCGTTGGCGGCTGCACTGGCAGCAGCGTGGAGTGAATCTGGCGTGACCAGATCGGTGAAACTGGACACACCGCATCTTGTGACGAACATGTTGAAGTGAACCATCACTCCGAAGCTGTCCGTTGGAAGCTGTCTAAGAGTTCCAGAATCTCGGCGTCGCTGACCGGGTCGAATGACTCGAACCACTGTCCGACGGCATGAAATGGATGGGGCCGTCGAAGCGCTACTACCTCGACATCGCTGAACTGTTGGAGCGCGCTCCTGGGGCTGACTGGAACAGCGAGCAGCAGTCGTGATGGACGCGTTGCCGTGATCGCGGTGCACGCAGCCCGAGCAGTATGTCCCGTAGCTATGCCGTCATCGACAACCACGACGTCACGGCCCGTTGTGTCCGGGAGCTTCCGGCCGCCCCGGTATATGTTCTGGCGTCGCACGAGTTCTTCATGTTCCTCGTGGATCCGCAGGTCGATGACCTTCTTGGTGGCTCCCACAGCGTCCACCGCGGCGCGTTCCACATTGACGACTTCGCCGTGGGGCGAGACGCCCTCGGCAAGTGCCCCGACCGCGAGTTCGGGTTGATTCGGTGCACCGAGCTTTCGAGCGACAAAGACCTCGAGCGGGACGCCTAGTCGCTGGGCAATTGGACCACCCACGACAACGCCGCCTCGGGCCAAGCCAAGAACGATCGGGTCCTTCAGCCCAGCGTCGACAAGCACGTCGGCGAGCAGTTCGCCCGCTTGAACGCGGTCGGCGAATCGAGTCGTGTCGTTGGTCGAGTCGTTCATTTTGGGCTCATCCGCGGATCCTGCGTTTGTTTCTGAGCGACACCCATGGGACAACGCGAAAGGTCCCGAATCGGCCGCTAGGCCGACGCCCGCTCGGATCTGTTCACCAGCTGTTCGGGGCCGATCAGCCCGATCAGCACTCCATCCAATACAACCGCTGCATGGCGACGGTTGCGTCCTTCCATCCTGTTCATGAGATCAACCGCACGCTCCGTCGGCGCGGCGACGACGAAATCAGTGTTGCCGTGGGTCGCCGACATGGCACTCAATTGGTCCCACTGAACACGGGGAATCCGGTAGAGATCAGCCAATTCGACCAGCGCAACTACCCGTCCGCTCCAGTCGAGGATCGGCACAGCGCTCTGATGTCCGGAACTCTGAGCTGATTCGACAGCTCGGGCGACAGTGTCGGCGGTGGTCACGGCTCCCGGTGATTGATCCATGACGTCTCCGACGACCGAGTCGCCGAGTGACTCCTCTAGACGGAGGAATCGTTCGTGGTAACGCGCTGACTGCAACAACATGAATCCCAGACCCACGTTCCACATCCCGAACCAGCTTCCCGTTCGGTAGAGCTCGTAGGTGCCCAGCGCCATGATCGCCAACGCGACGAACCGTCCGGCGACGGCAGCAGCTATCTGACCGCGTGTCCTGTTGCCACGGATCTTCCAAACGATGGCTGCCAGGACATGGCCTCCGTCGAGTGGCATGCCCGGAAGAAGGTTTGCGACGCCGACCACGATGCATATGAGACCCAGCCATGACAGGCCTGCAACGTAAATGTCCGGGCCGCCCACAGCGTTCATGGCCCAAGCCGAGCCGAGGCTCACACCGCCCGAACCCAAGCTCGCCAGTGGGCCTGCGATGGCGATCAGAAATGCGGCGCCCGGTTTGTGTGGTTCGGAGTCGAGTTCTGCTGCGCCGCCGAGTAACCACAGGGTGATTCCCTTGACCTTGATGTCGAAGTGTCGGGCGACGAATGCGTGTCCGAGTTCATGGACGAGAATCGTCACCATGAACAACACGGAAATGATGATCGAGACAGACCAGTAGGTGGCAGGTATATGTCCCGGTGTGGAGCGGGGGAGTACCGAGGTTGCGAGCAGCACTGTCACCAGTGCGAGCATCGGGATTGCACCGAGGCTCATTCCGATGTTGATTCCGCGGAATCTTCCCAGTTGCAGTCCGGTCGCCTTCATGGAGTCCTCCGCTCAAAATGCTAGGCGGGACAGACCGCGGTGGGGCATCGGGCCAAATGCGATGGGACACGGGATCGTTGACGCCATCGTTCTAATGCCATACATTAGAACCTGTTCTAGTCCCCCAAGCGGAAGCGATGGTATCTACATGGAGTTCGGCCTGTTCCTGAACGGCTATCTACCCGGTCCAGCAGCCCACAACGGCGCCTGCGAGCACGAAATGATCATGCGTGAGATGAATTACGCGATCCACGCGGACGCCTACAACTGGAAGTACGCATGGTTCGGTGAGCACCACGCGTTGACCGAGTACTCCCACATGTCCGCACCCGAGGTCGTCTTCGGGTACATCGTCGCTCGGACCGAACAGATCCACGTCGGCTCGGCGATCATGAACCTGTCACGTCCGGTTAACCACCCGGTGCGTAACGCCGAGCGCGTCGCATTGCTCGACCATGTCACCGAGGGTCGCTACGAATGGGGAACCGGTCGTGGCGCTGGTGCGCACGAGATGGCGACCTTCGATCTGCTCACCTCTGAGACCAAGGAGATGTGGGACGAGGCAGCGCCAGAGATCCTGCGGATGTGGGAACAGCGCGACTACACATTCGACGGCAAGTTCTTCAAGATCGAAGAACCCCACAACATCCTGCCCAAGCCATATGGCAAGGGACACCCTCCGATCTGGGTGGGTTGTGGTAACCCGGCGACATTCACCAAGGCCGGCAATCTGGGCATCGGCGCCATCGCGTTCAACTTCGAACCGATCTACAACTTGAAGGGCCGCATCGAGGCCTACAAGGAAGGCATCGCGGACTGTACCGAGCCACTCGGTCAGTACATCAACGACAACATCATGATGACCAACGCAGTTATCTGCTTGGAGGATCGTGATCGGGCACGTGAGATCGCCATGTCGAAGGGACGCGGCTACCTCAACACGATGGTCAGCCTTTACCACTCGACAATGCCTCCGATGAAGAACGCAGTGGTTTGGCCAGGCGCACCTCTTGAGATCCCCAATGAGGAGATCCTCGATCGCCTGATCGAAGGCGGATGGATGCTCTGTGGCAATCCTGAAGAAGTGAACGAGCAGGTCGAGAAGTACCAGACCGTCGGCTGTGACCAACTCGTATTCGGCATCCCTGCTGATGGCCCAGAAGACGATGAGGTCATCGAGATGATCGAACTGTTCGGAAAGCATGTCATCCCGAACTTCGACAAGGATCCCGTGCACTCGACCACCCGCTACCGCGAGACCGCAGTGCGCAAGTACCCCGATTTCGCGAACCCGCTTCCAGAGGGACTCGACGTCACGGTCATCCCCACCAACGCACTGCTACCGCTGCAGGGCTGAGTCCTAGCTCGGGGGATCGGTGGGTTGGCTCCTCGTCTTGAAGGAGTCAACCCACCAGAGCCAACTGTTGGCCGTGCGCCTTGGATTCCTGAATGGTTGATCGACGGTGACCTCACCCACATCGCCCAACTCGCCAACAGCAGAGCTGCTGCTCGATTCAGCAGAGTTCCTGTTCGCTCGTTCGAGCGTCGCCGGGGTCACCACACGCGAAATCGTGGAGGCTGCCGGTCAACGCAACGTCTCGTCAATCAGCTACCACTTCGGTTCGCGTGAAGGGCTGCTGTTGGCGATCCTGGCCAGACGCGGGGGACCAGTCGACATCGAGCGCGGCGAACGTCGATCCGCGCTCGGACCGTCTCCGTCGATGAGCGAACTGATCAGCTGTCTGGTGGTCCCCCAAGCGGCACTACTCGGTACCGAACCGGGGCGGTCCTACATTCGCATCGTTGCGCAACTCCGAGGCCGGTACGCCTTCTGGCGCCGTGACTCGGATACATCGACGACTCAAAACCTGATTCGGATACTCGATGAGATTGAGGCGATGCCCCGGGTATCCCCAGCGCTTCGTCGCGAACGAGTCCTAGCGATGATCATGCTGATGACTGCTTCAACAGCGGAACGTGCCCGTCGCATCGATGAGGGCGCACTGGAGCTACAAGCGGCGAACACCGACGATTCGTGGTTGTCCCATGACGACTATGTCCAGAACCTGACCGACATGTGCACCGCTGTGCTCATCGCCTGAGCAGGGACCTGCGACAATTAGCCAACAAGAATTGGTCATGTCGGCACGGTGACCGGCAGGCTCGAACCGAAGGACTTCATATGGGTTCCAACCAGCGCTCACAGATCAAGATGACCGACGACGAGGTCCGCGAGTTCATCGATCAACAACGCAGCGCCACTGTGGCAACCGTTTCACCCGATGGCGTTCCGCACCTCGTCGCCATGTGGTACGCCGTGGTTGACGGTGAGATCTGGTTCGAGACGAAGGCGAAATCCCAAAAGGCGTTGAACATCAAGAGGAACCCGACCGTTTCGTTCCTTGTCGAAGATGGTCACACCTACGACACACTGCGCGGCGTTTCCATAGAAGGAACGGCTGAGATCACCGATGATCCAGATGCCTTGTGGAAGGTCGGGGTGAGTATCTGGGAGCGCTACAACGGGCCCTATTCCGAAGAGGTCAAACCGTTGGTCGAATTCATGTTGCACAACCGGATCGCCGTCAGAATCAAGGCGCAACGAACCAGGACCTGGGACCACCGCAAACTCGGGATGGACCCGATTCCCCTCGGCGGCACAACAGCCGAGTTCATCTGAGGACGTCCCCGACTCAGACGCTCAGAACGAGTTTGCCGAACACCTCACCGGAATTCATTCGTTCGAAATGACTTCGTGCGTCGCGGAGTGACACGACGCTGTCGACCCGAGGTTCGAGTCCGGCATCGGCTACGAAACGCAACAGCGCATCCAACTCGTCCCGGGTGCCCATGGTCGACCCGACAACAGATAGCTGAAGGAAGAACACCCGGTTGAGATCCGAGGGGGGATTCGGTCCAGAGGTGGCACCGCTTACGACTATGCGCCCTCCGGGTCGAAGTGATCGCAGCGAATGGTCCCATGTTGCGGCGCCGACGGTCTCTATGACCAGGTCCACCTTGGTCGGCAGTTTCTCACCGCTCGAGAAACAAGCGTCTGCTCCGAGATCCAATGCGCGCCGCGCTCGTTCTTCGTCACGCGAGGTTACGAACACCGTGTGGCCGAGCGCTTTGGCCAACTCGATAGCGGCGGTAGCCACACCACCGCCAGCGCCTTGGATCAGCACCTTCGCTGGGCCGCTCAACCCCGACCTGGTGGTCAGCATTCGATATGCAGTGAGCCACGCGGTTGGCAGACACGCTGCGGTCTCCCAGGACATGTTCGCTGGTTTGGGAACGATGTTGCGTTCGGGGACGATTACCCGTTCCGAGAACAGACCCTGGTGCTTCTCGGAGAACAGAGTTCGACCGGGATCCAGTGTCTCGTCGCCGCCCCCGGCATCAGGATCGGCGATCACCGGGTAGATCAGAACCTCGGAACCGTCGTCGAGGACACCAGCAGCGTCGGTCCCGAGTGTCATCGGCAACTGGTCCGATCGGAGCCCGACGCCCTTGATGGACCACAGATCATGATGGTTGAGCGCCGCCGAGCGGATGTTGACCGCCACCCAACCTTGCGGGGGTTCAGGATCGGCGATCTCCTCGATGCTCAAGCCGCTCAGCGGATCTTCCTTGGACTGCGATACGCAGCGGACAGCGAGCATCGAAACCTACCTGTGAGGAGAGCAGTGGCCTACCAGTATTCCTCGAAGTGGATGTTTCCGCGCTGCTTGCGATGATCGAGGGTGAAACCGCGTTTGGTCAGGAGTTCGACGACGCCAATGGTCTCGGGGAACTTCTCCTCGCCATCGACCTCTTCGGGCAGACCGATCATCGACGGGTTACCGCACAAGAACACGTGGGTGTTCTCCGGGTCCAAGGTGAAGCCCATCTCGTCTTCGAGCACACCGTCAGAGAAGAGCGTCTGGATGTAACGCTTCGGTACATCTGGCTCACGGGTCGGCATCGGGTGATAGCGATAGTTCGCATAGCGGGACTCAAGATCGCGGTGCTTTTCGGTGTAGCCCAAGTCTGCCCACTGGCGAACCGAAACAGCTGACAGGATCGGACCGGTGTGACCCTTGCGGAGCAATTCGACAACCATCGCGTTATGTGGTGCTTCACCGGTTCCGGTGGATAGGAACAACACTGTCGCCTTGGGGTCGGTGACCGGAGCGAGCGTGTAACGCCCCGCAACCTTTGGACCCAGATAGATGCGATCGCCAGGCTTCTTGAGCGCGAGGCGCGGGGTCAGACCCGGAACATTGTCTGGCGTCGGGGGGACAAGAACGATGTAGAACTCGAGTTCGTCGACCGAATCCTCGCCCACCAGATACCCATACTCGTCGAACATCTTCGATGAGATGGAATAGGACCGGCGAACTAGCTTCTCCCACTGTTCGTCGATCTTGGGATCCTCGGCATCATCGATACGGGGCTCCCAGTAGCCGAGTCCCAACGATGCGTACTGCCCTGGCAGGTGAGTGATGTCACCGAAGTCCGGCTTCACTCGAAGGACCCACAGATCGGAGTGAGTGGGTTCGAAATAGGTGATCGTCGCGTTGTAGTGCTCCTCGCGGAGCTCTTCAATCGCTCCCTGGAAGCGGCGGCGACGTTGCGCTGGGCTCGGTGGTTCGGTGATCTCGATCTGGGGGAACGCCTTGGCGACCTCGTAACCGATCTGCCATCCCGTAGCGGTCGGTACGCCGGAGACCTCTTCGCCTTCGGACCCGATGAACCAGACGCGACCTGTCGCGACGGCGTCTTCGGTCAGACCTACCTCTTGGACGCTTGGAGCGGTGCGTTCTGAAGCGACGACCACGTAGTCGAACTGCAGATCTGGGGTGCGTCGATCAGAGAAGTAGGCCATCGGGAAGCCGTCGACTTCGACAACCTGATCTGGAACCGACCGGTACAACAAGGTGACTCGACGCTCACGCTCGAGTCGACGGAGCCAATGGTCGCCAGCCGGTGACAACTTGGTGGTGTCCATACGCCCGGCAGCCAATACGACACCAGCACCCTCGGCGGCGAGACGGGTTGCGAGTTCGACTGCGTGATCGGTGTGTCCGATAACCAGGATGTCCTGATCGATCGGGTTCTCCGGGAGTGAGTCAACGAGAATCCGTTCGCCAAGCGAGATGTTCGCTGGCAACTGCCAATCGCTCGACTTGCTCCGTTCGGCGATGACCACAGCAGAGGTCCGGTAGACGCCCTTGCTGGTCGTGACCACCAGATCGAAGGGCGGAGTTCCGTCAGATGGAACGTCAGCTGATTGGTCCCGCTCGACTGACTTGAGGGTCTCACCGAAACCGACATCGAGTCGTTCCTCGCCCACGAGTTCGGGGAAAGCGACGCTCGAACCGGGTTCGATGATACGGATCCGCTTCAATCCCGACCGCTGAGAGGAAATGGCCAAGGACAGTCCAGCGGCGTTACCGCCGAAGATCACGAGGTCATAACCGGTGCTGATCAATTGAGTACTCCAGAATTCATGAAGGGCAAGTATCGGATAAGACGACGGGTCCGTGCCACATTCTTTCGCGCTTTATGTAGCAGCGATGACGATCGAGCCGGGAGCGGTCAGCCTCGCCGATCCGTTCAGAAGCGGTCGCGGCGGACCTTTACCTTGCGACCCTTGAGCGTCGTTCGGTTGAGGGCCGTGATCACCTCGTTGACCGCCGATTCGGGAACTTCGACCAGCGCAAATCTGTCATGCATATCGATCGAGCCGATGTCGCGGCCATTCAGGTTGGTCTCATTGGCGATGGCGCCGACGAGATCACCGGGTCGAATGCGGGCTTCTCTGCCGGCACCAACGTAGAGGCGTGCCATGCGCTGTTGACCAGAGCGTGACCTGGAGCGATCACCCCGGTCGTCTCGGTCCCGGTCACTACGGTTGCCGCGCTCACCCCGGTCGCCACGATCGCGATCGGACCTGTTGCGAGAAGGCTTACCGCGTGACGGACCATCAGCCCGGTGGCTCGTCTTGCGGCGCTCTGGTCGAGCAGCGAAAGCTGGGATCTCCTGATCATCTTGCACTCGAGCAGTCGCGCTGTGCGCCAGATGCAGTGCCCCCAATGCGATAGCGACCGGATCGGCGTCCTCTGCCATGGACTCCACAACAGCCTGATAGAACGACAGGTCCTCTGAGGCAATGGCCGCGAGAACCTCTGATCGGAGGGTCTCGAGTCGGCTGTCACGCAACTCGGCGACGCTTGGCACACCGTGTTGGGCGATCTGCACGCCGGTTTCGGATTCGATGTTGCGAATCTGACGCTTCTCACGGGGCTCGGCAAAGGTGATGGCTGTACCGGTCCTACCGGCGCGACCCACGCGGCCAATGCGGTGGACATAGGTCTCGGCGTCGGCTGGCACGTCGTAGTTGAAGACGTGGGTCAACTGATCCACGTCCAGACCGCGTGCAGCAACATCGGTGGCGACGAGCAGTTCAGCGGTACCTGAACGCAGTCGCGACATGACCCGGTCGCGTTGTTCCTGGCTCATGCCGCCGTGAAGCGCTTCGGCCCTGTAGCCACGGCCATTGAGCGACTCGGTCAGATTGTCGACCTCGTAACGGGTGCGGCAGAACACGATCGCTGCAGGCGGCGACTCCACATCGAGAATTCGCCCCAGCGCAGCCGACTTGTGTTCCCTTGCCACGACATAGCAACGCTGTTCAACGGTCGCGAAACGATCCTCTGCCTTGGTGGATCGATCAATGAGGATACGAATCGGGTCGTTCAGGTGGCTGCGGGCCATCTTCATGATCCGGTTCGGCATGGTGGCCGAGAACAGAACCGTCTGACGATCCTCGGGCAACTCCTCGATGATCGCGTCGATCTCGTCCGCAAATCCCATGTCGAGCATCTCGTCGGCCTCGTCGAGAACGAGGATCTCGATCGCGTCAAGACGCAGGGAACGACGACGGATGTGATCAAGGGCTCGGCCTGGGGTAGCGACCACGACGTCGACGCCGCGGCGCAACGAGTCGAGTTGCCGTCCGATGGGTTGGCCACCGTAGATCGGGACGACACGGACCCCGGAAGTCGAGCCGTACTTGTGGACAGCTTCGGATACCTGGATCGCGAGTTCACGTGTGGGGGCGAGAACTAGTGCGAGTGGACCATCGCCGGGGCCAGCGTCTCTGACCATCTCCACGATTGGCAACGCAAACGCTGCGGTCTTGCCAGTACCGGTCTGAGCCTGTCCGATCAGATCCCGTCCAACGAGAATCGACGGGATGGCTTGTTGTTGAATAGGTGTCGGTTCCTCGTATCCGAGCGAAGCCAACTGCTTGAGCACCTGATCGCCGAGTCCCATGTCAGCAAAGGTGAGTTGGTCTGCGCTCGTCTTGGGCTTCGGCTCACTGGACTCGCTGCCGGATTGCTCGGCGGGCTCGTCGGTGGGTTCATTTGATGTGTCGGACACGGTTCTCCAATTTGTGAGTCGAACCGGACGTCTCTATCGACCCGGGGATTCTTCTCTTGCTCGTCGTGGGCACAGCTCTTTGGCGACATTCGACCAAGTCGGAACCCGGGTTCCTGATTCTGTGGGCGTGATCTGTTCTGGGCGCTCCCCAAGCCAATTTGGGGGATCGGCCCGATTACAGAAACCGGTTACCAACGAGAAGCTGGGTACATACCCGCAAAAGAGGTGCCTGATGAGTGTAATCACACAACTGCCCGGTAACGATTCCCAAGGTCAACCAGACATGGGTGCGTCACAGATCCGATCACGTGAAGTTCAACGATCACGTGATCCGTTCATAGATCTGGTGCGTGCAGGCGCACTGTTCGTGGTGGTGATCTGGCACTGGGTCTTCACCAGCATCCGCTGGGCCGCGGACGGGCCACACGTCGGCAACCCGGTTGCATCCACCCCGGGAATGTGGACGATCACCTGGATACTTCAGGTGATGCCCGCGTTCTTCATCGTGGGAGGGTTCCTCCACAGCACGACCCTCTCAGGGTCAGATCGCCCGCCGGCCAAGACATTCTGGGCCAACCGGACAAAACGACTGTTGCTACCGGTAGCACCACTGCTGTTGATCGCAGCCACCCTGATTGCCGTGTTCACTGTGACTGGCCGCAATGATCTTGTCCGAGGCGTAATCCTGGTGATCTCACCAATGTGGTTCCTGGCGACCTATCTGGTGTGCATCGCGGTTGCTCCCATGGCCCAACGTCTACACGACCGTTTCGGACTGGGAGCAGTCGCTGGCGGGTTGGTCGCAGCCCTCGCCATCGACTGGCTACGAATCGGCGCTGGCATCGGTGGCGCACTGACAGGAGCGCTTGCGTTCGTCACCGTATGGGGAACGGTCCACCAACTCGGGTTCAGCCTGGGGGCGCTGCGTCGAGCGTCCCGGCGAGCACAAATCACGACGGCAGCCGTCGGCTACTCGTTGCTAGGCCTCGCTGCAGCATTGTTCGCCTATCCCGCGGCGATGGTCGGCCTCGATGGACACAAGTTGTCGAACATGGGACCACCGACG
>JAGQSZ010000088.1 GCA_020439285.1 Microthrixaceae bacterium | reverse complement strand
GTCGCGGACAGATTCTGCATCCGCCCCGTGTCCACGCCACACTTCTTGTGCGCGTCCGGCTCGGCGAAGGAGTAGCTATCGGAGAAGCGAACGTCGTACCGCGACGGGGCGGAGGTTGTGGTTGTCGTCGTCCGAGGCGCGGTAAAGCGCGTGGTCGGCTCCTCCCAAGGAAGCTGCGGCGCTTCGGGCACAGTTGGAAGCGCGGTTGGGAGTGCGTCGCCAATCTGGTCGAGGACGCCCTTCGTGGGTGTCGAACTCACGGTCGGCGCTGGTTTGCAGACCTCGGTGGTGAGGAAGCTCCCGCCGATGAGGCACACGGCGGCTCCCGCTGCGGCGATGTGCCATCCCTTCACGGCGGTCATGGTGTCGCCCCTTCGACTGGCGCTGGGGACGTGCCGTGTGCGCGGCGGTGACGGATGAAGGCGACAGCGCCCGCGACGAGAACCAGGACGGAGAGGACGATCCCTGCGATGGGCGCTGCGGCGCTGTGGTGCGGCTGTCCATCCATCAGGGAGTTGAACTCGGCTTGCGTCATGGTGCTGGACGAGTTCAGCTCATCAACAACCTGCTGCTGGTGGTCGAGGATGCATTTCGCTGACCCCGAGTTGAGGCATGGGTGGTCAGGGGCGAGTGGGATGGGATCGTAAGGCACGCCGAAGCCATCATCTTCGCGGAAGACTGGCTCAGGGGTTGGCGATGGGGTCGGTGTTGGGGACATTTCTCTGCACTCCTTATTTCGTGGAGCGCCTGAAATGATTAACGGGAACTGGCGCTCCGTGTAATTAATGCCCAATTAATACGCGGTGCGGGCGAACGTAGTGAGTACGCACCGCAAGGGCATTAAAAGGAAACTAGTTGAAAGGTAGCACACAAAAACAAATAAATGGGCTCAGCTCGCATTTATTTTTAGAAATTCTTTTTCCTTCCCCGTTTATGGCATTTGACCTGGCATTATGTGTTGTTGGTTGATTAACAAAGAATGGGCTACAGAATGGTGCGGCGAACGGGGACAGTTACGGGGATTCGAGTGTCCCTGTAACAGTCCCTGTAACGTCGGCGGGAGGCTCGAATTCGCGCCTGACTCGCTCTCGATGGGTGTTGTTTTCCGTGAGGTCAGATGCCCTTTATGGCACACAGATGCCCTGATTTCTGAACACCCTCGGTCTAGCGGGGATTATCAAGGACGTTCGTCCTTGTAACGGTCTGTCTGGAACGTTCCTGGAACAGAGGAAGCCCGCCCGGGGAGAGTCGGGCGGGCTTCCGGTCGGGGTGTCAGACGGCGACGAGACGGTGTTCGCGCCGCCACTCAGCCCACGCGGCGCGGACGGCTTCGGTCGTGCTGGGTGAGACACCCAAGCTCTGTTTCACCGCGTTGTTGCTCTTGCCCGCCTCGATCTCGCGGATGACCTGTGCAAGCTCCACCATCGTCTTCCGGGCGACTACGCGGCGGGAAACCATGTCCTGCGCGGCGTCCATGAAGGGTGCCAGCGACTCGTCCACGAGGACTATCGGAGAGGACTTGGAAGAGGACTTGGAAGAGGACTTCACAGAGGGCTTCGGAGAGGGTGCGGTGACCTCTTCGGAGGACTCCACGAAGGGCTCCGTGAAGGGCTCAGCCACCTCCACGGGCGAGTTCGGAGAGGGCTCCACGGATGTTTCGATGAGGTTCAAAGAGGGCTCCACAGAGCCTCCACGAACCTCCACCAATTCGTTTACCTGCGGCTTCTCAGGCACATCGAGGGCGGCTTCGAAGCGGTTGGTCGCGGCGTCAGCGATACGACGGAGACGGCTAGAAGTCTTGACCTTGGGAGCCGCTTCCACGGTGTCGGTGCCGTGCTTGGACAGGACGTACACCACGTACGCCGACACGGCGATGAACAGATCCAGCAACCCGGGCATAACCCATGCCGTCCATACGGGGAGGTCGCCGTGACGGCGCTGGATGAAGTACGCGATGGTCGTGTAGCTGATGGCGAACGACGCCCCGCCCAGGACGACGATGCTCACTTTCACCATGCGAAGGACGTTGACGGAAACCGCGCGGCGGGCGAGGAAGTAACCCTCGAACAGCGCGGCGAACATCACCGGCGGGATGACGGCGACGGTAACCGCCGTCCAGGTGTTCGGGTCGGGCATGACCTGTTTGGCGTGAGCGCCGTTGACGAGGATCGTGAGCGCCAAACCGACGAACGCACACACTCCCCAGTACCACTTCGCTTTGCGGACGATGCCACGCGGCGGTGATTCGGTCTTCATGTTTCTCTCCCTTGGCAAAACAGTTTCTTGAAGCTATCTCGGTTTCAGCGCCGCTGGAAGCGGCTGGTTGGGTGTCACGTCCCCCGCGCGCCAGCTAATGCACGGGCTGGTTTACGGCGGGCTGACATGCTCTTCACCAGTGCCCAGGACATGCCCAGCGGTTCGGGGTCGATGAGCGTGTACTCGCCGCCACGCAGCGGGCTGCCAACCAACTGGAACGCGCCACACTTCACGGCGTACTCCAGGGCATGCACCGTGAACGGACGCAGGCGGGCACGGACGCGCTCACGAAGTGCGTTCTTCGTCACCGGACCCAGCGCATCGAGCAACACCGCCAATTCGCGGGCGGTGTCCACCACAGCGGAGTCACCCTTCGGGATGATCTCGACAGGTCGTGGGAGCTGGTTTTCAGCCATCAGCTCCAGGGCACGAACGGCGCGGACGATCAGAGGATCGAGCGGTTCGGCGGGAACTTGCACCGGCCTACTGACCTTCTCCACGGACTGCCCAGCGGGGCGCGTCGCGGGAATGGGTGCGGGGGCCGGTGCGGGAACCTCGGCGGCGTAGGCGGGATCAGAGACAGTCACCGCGGCCGGCCGCGTGACCCTCTCCTGGGACTGCCCCGAAGGGGAGGTCGCGGGAGCGGGTGCGGCGTAAGCGGGCTCTGGCTCAGGAACAGTCGCAGGTGCGGGTGAAGTCTTGTCAACCAGCCACTCGATCCCCACACGTACACGGTCGCCGTCCCGCTTCAGGAGTTTGCGGTCAAGGAGCATCTGCAGCGCCGTCGCCGCGTCGGTGACACCGACGAACTTCTTCCAGCGAGGGTCGCTGATAGGGACAACAGCGTGGTGGTTGCTGAACAGCGCGAGGATGCGCTGCGCGGCGAGGACGACATCCTCGACCTGATCCAGGATCAGGTCGCCAGGGGGAAAGACTGACCACCAGCCACGTTTCCATCCTTCCTCGTTGGTCGCGGTGTCCGTTGAGCGGTAGTCATCCGGGGCGATGAAGATCGCGTTCCACAGGAGGATGCGGACGGCTTCGTCCAGAGTCGGTTCTCGGCGTGTTGCTGTCATCGTCGTGTCCGGTGTGGCGGGAGCCGAATGGTGGCTCCCGCCTTCCGTTCTCCTTATCCGTCGTTCTCGTGTTCGGCGTGGTCGAGGTACTCGGTAAGTCCGTCGAGCACCTTGTCGGTTTCGGTCATCCAGTCCGTGAACTGGTCGGTAATGATCATGCTGCGTTCCATCTCTCGCTCAGGCACTCGTCGCAGAGGTCGAACGCGGAGGGTGCATCTTGGACGGGGACGGGAACCGCGCAGCCCGAACAGGTCGCCCAGCTCCAGCCGAGTGGCGCTTCGGGGAGGACGTAACCACCGTCAACCAGGTGAGCGTCAGCGCCTTCACTTGTCCACTGGGTCGGGTCGAAACGATGGTCAGAGAGCAGGGGCACGGCGGCAGCGTCGGTCACCCGCAGTGCCGTTCCGCCACGGTTTCCGAACCGATCCTCGATGGCATCCGCGAGAGCTTCGAGCGCGTCGTTCACGTTGTCCACCTCCGATGCGGTGACATATGGGGTGTGTGCGACGAGGCAACTCAGCGCGTCGGGAAGCTGGGTCAACTCGAATACCGAACCCGCACGAGCGCCCCGGTACAGCGTCCGCACCGCGAATCTCGTGTAATCAGGCACGCCAGCGCGATTACGGCGTTCGATCATGTTATGGTTGATGTGCAGCATGGTCATTCCTTTGTTGCGGCAGCGACTGTTAATTCTCTTGGCGGGGAAAACGGTCGCTGTTCTTTTTTGTCCTGGACTTTTGTCCGAGGTTTTTGGTTACCCAGTGAGCGCCAGCTCGTCGGGGTCGGCAGCGGGTAGTTCCGCTGGTCGAGTGGCGAAAACACGGTCTACGTCAGCGGGGCGCAACAGGTGCATGTGGCGTTCGCCCTTGCCACGCTGGACGCTGTACGCGGGGAGCTTCCCGGTCGAAATGGCTGCGCGAATTGCCTGAATGGTTTTCTCCACGCGGAATGCAGCGTGCGCGGTTGTTTCCAGTTCAAGGGGCGTAATCCGTGAATTCTTTTCGGTCATATTATGACTATATACAAAGAATCATGGAAATAGAAGCTATCTCGCATTCGAGGGACGTGACATTTATCGGAATTCTTGAATTCGTGAATACGCACGAAAAGGGAGGACGGCGATTGTCACCGTCCTCCCTCTCACTCACGCAGCGGTAGCGGGTTTCGCCAGTGCGGTCTTCTCCGTCCATGCGGTACCGAGGACTTTCACCTCGACCTCGATGGGGACATCGTTGTAGCTGGTCTGCATCGACTTCTGGATACTCGCGCAGGCAGCATCCGCTTCGGCTGCGGGGACTTGGAACAAGACCTCGTCGTGGACGGGCAGCAGCATTGCGTCGCTGAACCCGGCGGCTTCGAGACGGAACATCGCGCCGAGAAGCAGGTCGCGTGCGAGACCCTGGATCATCATGTTGAGCCCAGCCCAAGCACGGGTCGGGTCGATGGACTGGAAGCGTCCACTGTCCAACATCCAGAACGGGCGTCCCGCCTCGATGCGCGGCTTCATCATGCGGTCAAACCACAGCTTCAGTTGCGGGAACTCTGCGCGGTAGCCGTTCAGGATCTGCTGTCCGAGGTCTGGTGAGATGTCCACGTTCGCTGACAGCGCCTCGGTTCCGCCTCCGTACATCGAGCCGAGGACGATGATCTTCGCCAGCTTGCGGTCATCGACGGTTGCGTCCGGTCCCCACACCCTCCAGGCGATGAGCCAGTACGGGTCGCGTTCCCGTTCCTCACGCTCGGTGGCGTTCTCCGGAAGCGGCTCGGTGTACATCCACGTCAACCGCTTATCACCGGTTACGGCGGCTGCGACACGCATTTCCACCGAGGAGAAGTCCGCACTGATGAGGACGAAACCATCGTCTGCGACAAGGCAGGGTTTGACCGTCTCGGGGACGTTCTGGAGGTTCGGTGACTTGGACGCCATGCGCCCTGTGACGGCTTCCGATGCCGCGATTTCAGCGTGCACCCGCTCCCCGGTCGTACGCAGGTAGTGGTTGTAGTAGGTCACCACGTCACGGTTCGCGAGTGTCCACTCGCGGAACAGCTGGGCGACGACGGAGCCCTCCGCCTTGTACTTCTTCAGTGCCTTCTTGTCGAGAACGTCCTGCATTTTCCCGTTACCGTCGAGCTTGCGCGGTACGTCGATACCCTCGGCGCGAATCGCCTCCGCGACACTTTCCCGTGACGGGGTGAAGACCCCGCTGGACTTCGCCTGGGCGAAGGTGACGTTGTACGCCTCCAGGCTCCGTTGCCGTTCAGCGCGAACGGTACACGCCTCGCTGTGCTGGGCGAGGGTGTGCCCACGGTCGAGCTTCACGCCACGGTGGGTCATCTCGCAGCACATGCGGGAGATGTGGTGTTCCGCCTCCACACGCTCCGGCCACAGTTCCCGCACCATCGGGTCGAGTGTCGCGGCGAGCTGTGCGGAGTCGAAAACGTCGGCGGCGCAGTAGTTGATGAACTCGGGAAGGTCACGTGGAAGTTGTGCCCAGGTGTTCCCTTCACGCGGGTCGCCGTGGACGACACCGTGCTCATCGACGGTGATGTTTTCGTAGGCGTTCCAGCTACCTCCTCCGATGCCTTTGGTGCCCATCTCCTTCTGCACCTTGACGAGGGCTTCCTTGGCGTCCTTCGACACCGCGTCGGCTCCGCACCAGACTGACGTGGCGGTCTTCAAGTCCAGCGGGGCGTTGCCGAATTTCCCGTTCCGTTGAACCAGCAACATGAGCAGGATGAAGGTGTCGCTCGTGCGCTCCCAACCAGCCTTCACGGTGTCGAACACCCCGAGGCGTGTGAGGCGGAGGATGTCGAATCCCGCGTTGTGAGCCGTGAGCCGGTATACGGGATCGTTGAGGAATTCCCGCGCAGCGGCGATGTGTGCCGTGTTGTTCGGATTCAGCAGCACAGCGACGGTCGCGGAGCCGATCTGGATGCTCGTCACCGCGTCGCGCGGGTCGGACGGGTGAAGGGCGTTGGTCTCGATGTCGAACGCGGCGAACTCACCGGGGATGAGGCTCGCGCGGAGCGTCTTCATTGCCTCGGTGGGGTTTTCGTCATCGCGGACGAACAGGACGGTGCGGGTGTTCTTGGTCATGGTCAGTTGTCCTTGGTGATAGTCGGTGGGAAGTCGTTGGGGTTGAGGAGGACGACGTAAGCCATCCGCTCGAACTGGAGGTAGTCGCCGTTGGCGGCGAGGTCACGGGTGCGTTCCGCTGTCTGGTTGGCTGCGGTGAGCTTGTCCTCCGCTTCGGAGAGGGCTGTGTTCGCAGACTGAAGGGTCATCTGGTGGGTTTCCAGCTCCTCTGGACTGACCTTGCGCTTCTCGGCTTGCGCAAGCGCACGTTCAGCGGCGCGAACCGCCTTCGCGGCTGTTCTCCCCTCAGCTGCTGCGGCGGTAACCTTCTTCTTCGCCTCTGTCGCAGCGAGTTTCAACTCCGCCTTCTCAGGCTTCTTGACGAACTCCCCGGTCAGAGGTTCCTCTGCGCCGAGCGTGTTCGGTTTGGCGAGACGACGTTCCAGAAGTGTCACCCCGGCGTCCGCGAGTTTCTGGTGAACAGCGCGGAGATATCCACGGGCGTACTCCGGTGTGAGGTTCAGCGCCTCGGAGAGTTCGGTGATGGTCACGGATGCGGGAGTGCTGTTGACCGTCCGCTGGACGGCGAGCTTCTCGAACCCAGTGCGGTTCAGCTCCACTGGCTTTCCGCGTTCAGTGACCAGCTTCCAGAACACGTCCCCGCATCTAGCGAGCGCGGGATTGTCGCGAGGTGATGGAACGTCGTCAGTCCTTGGGTCAGATGCGACAGCGGGTGGGGTCGGAGGTGTCGGCTCCGGTGCGGGTTCGACAGTTGAACCGCCAGCGAACGGGTCATCTCCATCCGTGTTCTCGTCCGTTGTTGCCCTGGTGTTCTTCGCCTTCATCTCGGCGACGAGGGTGGACGCAGGGATGGCGACGGTGACTCCGTGCTGGGTGGACATACTGATGCTGTTGCTGACCTCTACTGGACGGATGCGGCAGGCGACTACCTTGCGGCAGCCATCGCTTGATGGCGTCACCGCGTCGGTGCGGATGTTGAACGGTGTACGTGCGATATCCCGCTCGAACTTCTCCCGCTTACGCGGGATCCCGCCGTTGGCGCGAGTGGTGTTGGCGTAGTGGGAGTACAGATCCATGCGTGTTGTCGCGTACGCGGTATCCACTGTCTTGGTGCCGCTGAACGCCTCTTTCGGGGCGATGTCGATGTACTCGTTGATGTACGAGGCGACGGGGTTCGTCGCGGTGATGAACTCCTCCATCGCCTCTGGGGCGGGCGGAAGGTAGGCGCTGTTGCGGTTCAGGTGGCGCTCCCGCCAGGCGTCCAGCAGGCGGTTCAGGATTCCCGAACGCTCGGCGGAGAGACGCTTCCCAAGCCCACGGTCTTCCTTACCTACGTTGGAGTGAGGGAACACGACCGGGGTCAGGCGCGCTGCGAAGGCACCTGAAGTGTCGTCCACGTGCGGAATGTCGTTGCCCATGAAGATCATGGCAGCGCGGTTGTAGAAGTCCCAGGACTTGCCGAACTTCAGCTCCCCGGGGATGGGGTCGCCACCGAACACCCGCTTCATGAGAGATACATCTTTGATGTACTCATCGGCGGTTTCCCCACTGATGTTCAACAGCTTCCGGTACAGCTTCGCATTGTCGAACGGACGATCTTTCGCCATGTCCGCCAGCGACATCGCAGTGCGGTGCGGTTGTGCGACAAGAGAGGAGACAACGGCGTTCCCCAACGTCCCCTTACCGCCACGCGACGGACCTTTGAGGAAGAGTGCCTTGTCCGGAAGGCAGCGTCCGGACGCGGTGTCCAGCAGGGTCGTCAGCGTGTCGAGGACGATGGCAGCCTGGTCGATACCGCTCGGCAGACGTGTCGCTTCTGATAACCACGTGTCGAACTCCGGGCAGGTGGCATCGGGGTCATAGTCCACGTCGAGCTTCGCCACGACGAAACGGTCAGGGGTGTGTGGAATCAGCCGTCCAGTCTCCATATCCAGCAGACCATTGCGAACAGGGAGCAGACCATCGGTGTCTGGCTCATCAGTGAAGACACGTCCTTCTGCGTTGAGACGAGCGCGGACAGCTTCCTCGACGGAGGAGACATAGGATGAGCGATAGTCCTCACCGAGCCGATCCACCAGTGCGGATTGGATGATTTCCGTACCGCGCGCTGTTCCAGCGTTTCCATCACGTACGTAGAGTCCGGTGGAGTCTTCGTAGCGGTAAATCACGCGGCTCTCCTCGTCAATCCCGAGGTGCATGTTGTCGCAGATATCGTCTGCGCAGGTTTTAGTACGAAGTCCGCCAGCGAACGGGTGATAGAAGCGGTGAGCGTCTTCAGCGTCCTCATTCGGGTTGCGCTTGCGGCGGGGATCGCGGCTCGGACGGATGTCCGATGGGGCTGGTATTGCCTCGTCCAGGAGCTGGTCGATCAGTGCTGGACGTTCCAGCGCAGGAATCTGCGCAAGCACATCGTCAATGCCCGATGTCGCGCCGTCTGTGAGTGCCGCGACCTGAGCGTAGGAAACGACACGGCGGCGTCCGTGCATACGCGCTTTCACAGCGTTGCCGAGATCCTCAGCAGCCGTGTACACGTCGGTGTTGTTCGATGCGTCGGCGTCGAAGATGCAAACTACGCGGTGAGCGCCTTTGATGACGTGATGAATTCCGGGCTGGAGATTTCCATTACGCAGCCCACCACGGCATCCTGAAATGGACACAACCACGATGGTGGGATCGTGAGCAACCGCGCTAGCGACAGCGCGCGACTGCTTGGTGCCTTCCGCGATGATGACCGTGTGCCCGACCGGGGCAGTGACCAGCGGAGCGGAAACTAATCCAACCGGGGAGCCAGACCCGTGCTCGTAGAGGTATTTAGCGTCATCGGGACGCGGGTTGTCGTTACGGAACTGCCAGGTGACCTTCCCTGACCTCGGATCCTTGAACCCGTACAAGATGCCCGTAGCGTTTTTATCCAGTTTCCAGCTCATGCTCTCCGGGAGCTGAGACGGAGAGGAGACGGAGCGGATGGTCTCGGCGGCGTGAGGGAGATCGAGGTAATCGGACGTGATGCCTTGTTTGGTGAGGTACGCACGGTGCTCCGAGGTCAGTACTTCACCGGGGAGTCCGTCAGATGACGGTGTAAACCCTGATACGTAGTCGGTATCAGTTGAGGTTGCTTCAACTGATTTTGGTGTTATGCTCATGTGTAGGTTCTTTCTCCATCAACCGCCCTGCGCCTGGACAGCATTGGGGCGGTTTTTGGATTTGTAGGGCTTTTTAAGCGGGGATCAGTTCACGGTCGTGCTGCAGCGGATGGGTACGGTCGCCCCATAGCTGGTCAGCATCTTCCGGGCGTATCAGGTAGACGTAGTCATTCGCCTTACCCGAGCTAGCGCCATACACCGGAAGCCGTCCGGTGTTGATGGCGTAGAGGACGGTATTACGTGCAATTTGCAAGCGGCTGGCGGCGGCAGTGATCGTCTCCAGTCCGAGAGCTTGCACTCGGTCATGAGGTTTCTTGTTAGCCATGTTTCCAAGCCTATCTCCAAATTCAACAAAAGAGCCGCCCGCTCGCATCGTCAATTTCAAGTATTTTGAAGAATGGTGTTAAGGCTGTATCAACACTGGTCAGACTAGGTTTTGGTCTGTAACGCGAACGGAGTAAGAAACACGCAGATAAACCGCTACTTCTCCGCATTAATTCAGCGGGTAATGGCGGGAGTCTGTAACCAGGACAAGCGTACTGTTAGCGCGAGTAGAGTGACGAACGTCACAGCCCAAGAATTGCGAGCGGGGCGGGGTAGCGGGTCAAAAGGAGCTGCCTAACAACCGTGGCGGGGGAAATGGTGAAACTAGCCAACAGGCGAAACTGGCGATTCGACAGGCGATTCTAAGAACGGGATCTCGCACTATCTCCGCAGGTAGACCCTATTGACAGGCGAAACTGGCGAAACTGGCGAAGTAAAAACGCACCCCTCTACGGAAACTGTTTATAGTGATATAAGTAAAAATCCTGTAGAGAGGGTTCTGAGACCCCCCTAAAATCGCCTGTATCCACAAAACCGCAGGTAGAATCGCCAGTCAAAACCTGCCCACTGGCGATTTTCACGCCCTACGACTTCGTGATGACCCGTTTCGGGCGCTATTTCACCTAAAATTCAACCCTCACGAGCGTGGATCTGCCCGCTTTGCCCACACCTCGACAGTCACAGGCGACAGCGCCGATCCCGAACACCACCGCAGCGACGACGACGGTCACCCATCCTCCCGCGCTCCACGTTCCGAAGTTCGCGTCCGGCTCCCGCACGATGTCCGCGAGGTTGTTGATAGTCATGTGCATGCTCCGTTCATCCCAGGAGCTGAGTGCCCCTGATGAGCCGCACGGTAAGGGCACGCACGTCCTGCGAACGAAGACGGCGCGTTCAGCACCCCGCCCAATTCGCCAGTCGACGGCGCGTCGCTGGACGACACGCTGTTCCGTCACCACTGCGAACCAGAGTGACGGAACGTCGTCACCTCCACCGAGTACCCTCTCACTGATGCCCAACACC
>JAGQSZ010000008.1 GCA_020439285.1 Microthrixaceae bacterium | reverse complement strand
GTTCGAGGTGACTGTTACGAACAGCGCACTCACCTTCACCTCAGCACCCATGGTTGAAACGGACCCGGGACTGTAGGTGATCTCGCCCGCTTTACATGCCGGGTTACTGGACGAATAGACCGCCGTTCCCTTGTTGCAGATACCGAAGATCAGGCTGAAGGAACCGTTAGCGGCTGGCGTGAGCACAGAGGTGATCAAGCCATTCGCTGCTGTTGCACTCACCGTTGCTGGTAGACCACGGAAGGCAGCAGGCACATCGTTGAGAACCTTCAGCGACGAGGGCTCGAGAGTGCTCGCGCCACCCATGATCGTGTAGACGTCGAAGGTATTGGGTGCAGCGTCGGTGACGAATGCACCTGTCGAGATCGTCCCTGTTCCACCGGAGCAGCCTTGGAAACTAGTCGTGCTGTTCCGAGCACTTGTGCAGAACACAGACTGCGCCCCAGCCGATGACACCAGAGTCAGACTCGTGTAGTCATCGAACTCAGCGGTCGAGGTTACTGAAATCGAACCCTGGGGAAGCGCTTTGCCATTCGACGCTGCCGTCACCGCTGTGACCTTTGTCAACGTTGAGTACCCGGCGTATCCGGTGGCAACCGGGGTCGGCAGGGTTGGCTCGGTTACGTTGACCGTTCCGCTCACATAGGTGAACGAATAGTTCGGGTCTGAAGCTCCCGCGCACGTAGATGTGTAGGAGCCAGGAGCACTCGAGGCTGTCGCGTCAGTGCCACAAGTCGGAGCAACCGCTGGCGCTGTCTGGCCGAAGAGGAAACCTGCATATGAAGCCGTGATTGCGGGGACCGCGGCACCTTGTTCGAAGGTGGCGTTCGACGCTGTCACCACCGCCGGCGCCTTGTTCACATCAACGGTGCCGTTGGTGTAGCTGAACGTGTAGTTGGAGTCGGCCGCGCCTGAGCAGGAACTCGAATAGGAACCAACCGAGCTCGTGGAGGTCGCAGCGGTGGAACATGTTGCTGGTGTCGAGGGCGCACTCTGGCCTGCTCGCAATCCGGTGTATGACGCTGCGATCGCCGGAACTGCAGATCCGTATGTCATTGAGCCCGATGAGGCCTTCACAACTACCGGGGCAGGCGTGATCGTTATCGACCCATTCACGTAGGTGAAGGTCTTTCCGGGATCCGCTGCACCGTGACACTCGGTTTCATAGGTGCCCACCCCAGAGTTCGAATTGGCGGTTGTCGTACACACTGGAGGCGTGGCGGGGGTTCCTCCACCGAGGCCGCTGTAAGAAGCCGTGACCGTTGGGATGGATTCGCCGTAAGTGATCGTCGCTGACGACGCTGTGACCACGACCGGTGCCGCACCAGCGGTAACGGTGACGGTGCCATTCACATATCCGATCGTGTAGTTGGCGTCAGACGCTCCCGAACAACTCGACGGATACTGACCGGCCGGGCTGCCCGGTCCTGCAGTCGTGGAACAAGTTGGCGGGACCGCTGGAGCGCTATCGCCATTGACCAACCCCGAGTAGATCGGTGTGATGACGGGCGCAGACTGTCCGACCGTCATGGCTGCGGACGATGCGGTGATCGAGAGTGGTGCTGGTGTTACCGAGACGGACCCGTCCACGTATGTGAACGTGTAGTTCGGATCTGCGGCACCGGAACAGCTGGATGCATATGTTCCAACAGCGCTATCAGACTGGCTCGACGATGAGCAGGTAGCCGGCGTGACCGGAGCTGATTCGCCACGCACGAACCCGGTGTATCCCGCGCTGATCGCTGGTACGGAACCACCGTATGTCTGGGTTGCCGAAGATGCGGTTACCACCACATTTGCGCGTCCGATGTTGAGAGTTCCGTCAACGTACGTGAACGTGTAATTCGGATCTGCTGCTCCTTCACATCGCGTCACATAGTTGCCTGCCGGGCTGGACTCGGTGGCATTGGTGGAACACGTCGCGAGCGTTGCCGGCTCAGTAGCCCCGAGCTTCAAGCCCGAGTAGGTCGCAACAGGTGCGGGGATCGAATCGCCGACTTGGATACTGGCTGACGATGCAGTCACAGTGACCGGCGCCGGCTTGATCGTGATCAATCCGTCGTTGAAGGTCACAACGCGGTCCGGATCAGACGCCCCCTCACACACAGTTGGGTATGTTCCCGGAGGGCTTGATTGTGTTGCTGTTGTCGAACAAGTCGCCAGCACTGCAGGCGTAGCCGAATAAGTAGCTGTGATCTCCGGGACCTCATCGCCGTAGGTGATCGTGGCTGACGATGCGGTTACCGCGATCGTGTTGTCTGGCACCTCAGGTTCAGGGGCGCAAGCGGCGGCCGCCATCGCAACGACAGCCAGCGAGATACCAGCGACTCTGCGCCACCGGAACAACCGCTTTCTGTGAATAGCGTTCGCGGCGCTACGCGAGCGCGTGTTCGACCTAGTGGTCATCATTGCCCCCAATTAATTCGACCCGACTTTGCCGAGTTTTCGCCCCCGGGTCGTGACCGACCGCCAACGCCCCGCTTTGTGGGAGAGACTGTATCAGTACCGATTTGAGCGTGTCGCTCAAAGTCGCAAGTCGGCTTCTTGAACGGAGGATCCCGTGATCACGAAATTGCCGTACAAGCTGGCAGTCGGGACTGTCGGTGCGTTTTCTCTCATCTCGGTTGCCCTAACGGGCTGCACCGATGACCAAAACTCATCGACAGCCACGACGACACAAGCAGGTCAAGCGACAGTTTCGCCAGCACCCGATACTGATCCGGGTACGAATGAGACAACGGCTTCCACGGTCGCTCAGCCGGGATCAACCAATGCGGCTGCTCTTCCGGACAACGGTTGCTACGTCCAACTGTTCGACTCCGAGGATTTCTACGAAGGCGACAGCATCTACCTGATTACCGAACCTGGCAAGTATCCGAACCTGAAGGGACTTCCCGGAACCGAAAGAGACTGGACTGAACAAGCCGACAGCTTGAAGGTAGGCCCAAAGGCCACGGTCACAATCTGGACAAAGGTCGATTTCGGGGGCACCTCATCTCGACTGGAGCCCGGAAGCCAGCACCCGGATCTTGAGGACGAACCCTCATCGCTAGAACTCGAGTGCTGACCACCAGACCAGGAGAACTCCCCCGAGCGCTACGCCAACTCGAATTCGACCTGCGCTGATTTGATGCCGTAGACGAACGCGTTGGGCATCTCGACCACGGAACCAGGAACCACCGAGATCGACTTAACCCGGCTCAACAACTCTTGGAACATCGACTTGATCTCGAGTCGAGCGAGTGACGCACCCATACAGAAGTGGGTTCCGAATCCAAAAGAAATGTGATTGTTGGGCGTGCGTGTCACATCGAACACGTCAGGGTTCTCGAAATGGTCGAGATCACGGTTGCCCGATGAGTACATGAGCACCACCTGTTGGCCTGCTTGGATCGTCTGGCCACCGACTTCGTAGTCAGATGCCGCGACCCTGCACATGTTGTGGACCGGAGTCACATATCGAACGAACTCCTCAATCGCCACATCGAGATCTGCGCCTTCACGCAGAAGCTGCCATTGGTCGGGATTGGCTGCGAGGTTCAGAATCGTGCGGGCAATGACCGTTCTGGTGGTTTCGGCGCCGCCGTCTAGCAATAGGAGAGAGTCAGAGATGACCTCGTCACGACCAAAGGTGTAGCCCGGCACCTCCGCCTGGGTCCACAGGCTCATGATGTCGTCAGCAGGACACTTGGACTTGTCGTCAAAGAGATTCGACGAAGCTTCGGCGAACTCCATTGCTGCGATGATCCCTGATTCCACCAGGTACCTCGGCCCACCACCGAGTGCGATTGTCCGTTCGGACCACTCCATGAGCTTCGGGAACATCTCATGTGGGAAGCCGAGCAGGAGACCGATCATCTCAGCTGGCAACGGAGCTGCAATCTCGGTGACGACTTCGATCGGGCCTCCGTGGGACAAAGCAGCGTCGACCAGCTCTCGACATGTTTCGACTATGTGTGATTCCCAACTCGTCACTGCACGAGGTGTGAATTGCCGAGACACGAGATTCCGGCGCTTGGAGTGTTCCGGATCGTCCAATCCGATGATCGCAGGGTCGGCTGGAATGTTGGGCCGGTAACCACCCTTTTCTTTGTCAGAACTGATGAAGATGTCCTTGCGCTTCTCGATTTCGACGATGTCGTCGTAACGCGAGATTCCCCAGAGTTCATTGACGGAGTCCCAGTAGGCGGGGGCGTTCTCCCTCATCCATGCATAAGTGGGATACGGATCGTTCACATAGAACTCGCCTGACAGCAGGTCAATCTCGCGGTCCATCACTGGAGGGGTCCAGGTTGATTCAGCCATCCCATTGACTTAGCAGACTCTGGCGCCCCTGTGTTCCAATTCACATTCTCAGCTGCTTGCCCTTGACATCAAGACATGATGAGCCACAATTCAGCCAGTCTGCTTAAGCTTTTGTTGCTGTTGACCGAACCACCGTTCAACGCTCACCTCTGGGGTCACAAATGGAACACGAAGAAACTGGCGATCAGCGTCCGCGCCGCAACAAGCGTGTCGCAACCGGCCTTGCGATCGGCCTCCTCGCCGGCGGTTCAGCCGGGTTGATCATAGGCACTCCGATTTTCGCGTCGGCCCAAGACGGTTCGACCGATACCGAGGCGACCACTTCGACCGAGGCACCGACGACGACTGCAGAACTCGGCGATGTCGCGGAAACGACGACGGAGGCACCGAGCGCTCCAGATGCCGAGGCCTCCGATGATCCGACGCCCGCTTCGCCGGAGACAACGGTTCCAGCGGAACCCAAGGACTCGACAGGATCCGACAAGTCCAATGCTGACCGCAAGGGGAAGCGTCAGTCTTGGATGAAAGATGCTCTGAAGACCTTGGTCGATGACGGGACGATCACGCAGGACCAAGCTGATTCCATAATCGCGAAGTTCAACGAGGCTGCCGATTCATTCAAGAACGGTCGTGGCGGACACAACGGTGAGGGTCTGAAGGCCGGTCGCGGCATGGGTTTCGGCGAGTCGTTCAAGGGGATGAAGGAAGCGTATGAGGCGCTGAACATGTCCCCGGCCGAACTGGGTCAGGAAATCCTGAGTGGCAAGACCTTGGCCGATATCGCCCGCTCCAAGGGTGTAGATCCACAAGTGTTGATCGATGCGGCCGTTGCTCCCATCAAGGAACGACTCGACAACTCGGTCAAGAACGGCAAGCTGACACAGGCCGAAGCAGATGAACACCTGGCCAAAGCAACTCTGTCGATCACCGAGATGATCAACAACGGTGCGCTCGACAAGAAGTCTGTGCCGTTCCTCCACGCTCGCCCGGGCGACTGACGACGTCTTCGCTCTGACGGTGCACTGACCCGTTCCCGTCCTCTCCAACGCAGGGACAGGAACGGGTTTCAGTTTTTGGCTCCATGTCTCTTAGGGTCTGACCGCTCCCCCGGGAGCGACGAAGACCAAGAAAACACAAGGGGACGTTGTGAAGACCGAAGCTGCCATTCTGTGGGAACCCGGACAGCCATGGAGCGTTGAGGAGATCGAACTCGATCCTCCCAAAGCGGGCGAGGTCCTTGTCGAGATGGTCGCCTCGGGGATGTGTCACTCCGATGATCACGCCGTGACCGGTGACCTACCGGCCATCACCCCACTGATCGGTGGTCACGAGGGGGCTGGCATAGTCCTAGAAGTCGGCGAAGGTGTAGCCAGCGTTGCTCCCGGCGACCACGTCGTGTTCAGCTTCGTTCCAGCATGTGGCCAGTGCCCATCATGCGCAGATGGCCATTCCAACCTTTGCGACAACGGCGCAGCGCTGCTGGTAGGCGCACAACTCGACGGAACCAGCCGCCACCACGCCCGAGGCCAGGACATCTGGACGATGGTGTGTCTGGGCACCTTCGGTCGCCACACAGTGGTGAACGAAATGTCGTGTGTGAAGATCGATAATGACATTCCTTTGGAACTCGCCTGTCTCGTCGGATGTGGCGTCACCACCGGATGGGGCTCGTCGGTATACGCCGCTGAGGTTCGTCCCGGCGACAACGTTGCCGTCATCGGTGTCGGCGGAATCGGCGCCGCGGCTGTCCAAGGTGCTCGTTTGGCGGGAGCGCGCAACATCTTCGCCATTGACCCTGTCGAGTTCAAACGAGAACAGGCAACGAAGTTCGGTGCTACGCACACGATCGCCAGCATCGGCGAGGCCTTCGAGTTGATCCAACAAGTCACCTGGGGTCGCATGTGCGACAAGATCATCTGCGCTATGGGAATCGGTGAAGGATCACAGATCGGCCCCATCATGTCGCTGACCGCCAAGCGCGGACGAGTCGTGGTGACCAACATCCATCCGGCGTCGGAAGGGTCGATCGACATTTCTCTGTGTGACCTGACTCTCATGGAGAAGCAACTCGTCGGCACGATCTTCGGTTCGGCCAATCCCCGGTCCGACATTCCCCGCTTGATGCACCTGTACCGCGACGGTCAACTCGATCTCGCTGGAATGGTCACCCGCGAGTACGCGCTCGAGGACATCAACCAGGGTTTCGAGGACATGAAAGCCGGTCGCAATATCAGGGGTGTCATCCGCTACAAGTGACCCGCCAACACCCGAGTCTCCGAGTTGCTCGGATGCCGGATGTTTTAGACAGCGGAGTCGAAGCGACTTACGGAGTATTCGAGACCGGCGATGAACCGGTCAACGTCAGTGGTGGTGGTTTCCCAACTAGTCATCCATCGGACAACGTCGTCGTCCTCGTCCCAGTCGAAGAACAGGGACCACTCCTGCAGAGCTGTGATCAGCGGTCTTGGCAGGCGTGGGAATAGACCGTTCACCTGCGGCGCAAGGGTCATTTCGACATGGCCGATTCCAGCGACGCCGTCAGCGAGCCGCTTCGCCATGGCGTTGGAATGGGTCGCGTAGGTCAACCACAGATCGTCCTTCAGCAGTGCCAGCGCCTGTGCCGCGATGTAACGCCCTTTCGACGCGAGCTGTCCGGCTTGTTTGCGGACGAAGTGCGCGTTGGCCGCAAGGGCTGTGTCGATAAACACGACTGCTTCGCCGTACATGGCACCGTTCTTGGTCAACCCGAAGGTCATGGCGTCGACACCGGTATCCACCAGTAATTCCGACACGGTGCAGCCGAGAGCAGCAACCGCATTCGCGATGCGCGCACCATCGACATAGACCACCATCTCGTGGCTGTGGGCAAAGTCGCAGAGCGCTGCGAGTTCATCGACGGAGTACAACAAGCCCGTCTCGGTTGCTTGGCTGACCAGGATCACCTTGGGCTGAGGATGGTGTTCATTCCCCGACCACTGAAGGAACGGAGCAACGTCTTGTGTCCGCAGCTTTCCGTCGTCTGTCGCTACGGGTGTCAGCGTGGCGCCGGTGAATCGGGCTGGCGCTCCACATTCGTCAACGATCACATGCGCCGAATCAGCTGTGATGATCGAGTGCCAAGGCGAAACCAGAGTTGCCAGACCAACCACGTTTCCGCCGGTACCGCCCCAGCAGAACAGGGTTTCGACCGGCTGTCCGAACAACTCGTCAAAAGCCGATCGAGCTTGCGCGGTGTAGTCATCCCAACCATATGGAGCGGCTGAACCACGGGCTGCTTCTGCCAGGGCTTCCATCACCTCGGGGACTACACCGGCGGTGTTGTCGCTCATGAAGGGATGCTCGGGCGGCGCTGGCGGACCAGCGCTTTGCCGAGGATCAATTGGAGTCTGGTCAGCGCTCACGCGAGATGCTGACTATCGGGGCAGCGCGACGGTGTAGTCGAAGTCCAACACCACCGAGGGGTCGTACTTGTTGTCGTCACCCTTGTACGGGAAGTCGCCTGCGGGTCGGTCCTTGGTGGCGACGGTACGCAGGCGAAGTGCGCCGACATCTGAGGTGCCGGGGAGTTCAATCTTGTCGAGCACTTCGCTGTAGGCGTAGATCGTGTCGCCGGCAAAGGTGGGGTTGGCGTGGGACCCTGCGTTGATGGCGAGCACCTTGAACGCGTTGGCCAGACCGTTGAATGACAAAGCTCTTGCCAGGCTGATGATGTGGCCGCCGTAAATCAGGCGCCGCTTGAACCGTCCCGAGTTGGCAGCGAACTGATCAAAGTGAACCTTGGCGGTGTTCTGGTATAGCCGCGTTGCCAGTTGATGCTCGGCCTCTTCGATTGTCATTCCGTCCACGTGATCGATCCGCTCACCGACCTCGTAATCACCCCACACGAAGTCGGAACCAGCGAGTGCCCGGTCGTATCCCGACATGGTCATGTCCGGTAGAACCAGTTCATCTGCCGGAACGGCCTTTGGCAGATCGGGCACCACGACTTCTGGTTCGGGAGCTTCGGAGTCGGCCTTGTTGACCATCACCCAACGCGTGTAGTCGAGCACCATCTCGCCACGCTGATTGCGGCCCACAGAGTTGACATAAACAACGCCAGTCTTGCCGTTGCTGTTCTGCTTCAGGCCGGTGACTGTCGAGGTGGTCGTCACGGTGTCGCCCGGATAGACCGCTGCTCCGAAGCGACCGTTCGCGTATCCGAGGTTGGCGACAGCGTTGAGGGACACGTCAGGAACCGTCTTGCCGAACACCATGTGGAATGCGAGCAGGTCGTCGACTGGTGAGCGTTCGAGTCCGATGGCTCGGGCGAACTCATCCGAGGAGTTCACAGCAAATCGCGTGCCGTACAGCGCGGTGTACATGGACACGTCGCCAGTTGTGATCGTGCGAGGAGTCGCGTGGTTCAAGACCTGCCCGATCCTGAAATCCTCGAAGTAGTTTCCGGCAAAGGTCTTGTCAGACATCGTGTCTCCAGGAGTTATCGATGGTTCCGGGTTCACCGGAATTGGGATGCGGTCGCAACCGTAGATTCAACGCCGGTTCAGTTCCCACTCGCGTCAGTTGGTTGAACATGCCCTCCGCCAGAGCATTCGTAGTCGGACAGGTTCGGTCCAGCTGCAGACTCTGCACACCCGCTTGGCCCCGAACCCGGATCTCGGAGTTCTGCAAGCCCCGCCCACAGATGAGTGGCCGAAACTGGTCCCATGAACGACGCTCGGACAACTCCGTCGGTATCCGCGATTGCAACGATCGGAACGGCTCGTACGTCGTAGCGACGGTGCAACTCGGCGTCAGTTGTTTCTTCGATTTCTTGAACGGCAACTTGTGGAGATCGCAGTGCTTTCGCCTTGACCCACACATCGGCGCACGTAGAACAGGTCGCCGAGGTGAACACGGCCACCAGCCACGGGGATTCCGGCCCATCGAAATCCTCACGGTATAGATGTTCCGGAGCTTTGAACTCGCCTACTGACTCAGTTGCGGTTGGTATGGAACGCCGTTGCATCCACAACGCGAATCCAACGGCCACCAAACCCAGCACCAGTGCAAGCAGCAATCGCTCCATGGCTCAAGTGTGCTAGTTCTGGCGCCCGAGCGGAAACGCGGACGTCACAGCAAGGTCCGGGATCGCGTTGAGGGTGACGAGTTGTTCGACCACAACCGGGGCTGTTGCGCTGACCTCGTAGACCCTTACAGCAGCGTCCGCCAAGGATTCGTGTGTTAGCGGGAGCGCCAGACCATCGCTGGGTGGGATCTCATGGTTCTCCACCAAGACCACGCTGTTGCCATCATCATCGGTAGTCACCACTTTGATCGTGGCAGCTTCGTCGCCCGGATTGTGGATAAACGCGAGCGGGGTGTTCGAACGTCCAGTGATCACCCCGGGTATGACCCAGTTTCTGGCTCCGCCAGTCGAGCCCGTCGTGGCAGCAACCCCCGTGGCGATGTCCGGGCGGGTGACCGTGGACTCATCCGTGGTCGGCTCGGCCGAAATCCGAATACGGCGCTGAACCACGATGGGACGGCCTTGGTTGGACTCGACCGTTATCGAGTGGAATCCAACGTCTGGCACGCGTCCTTCCTGGGTCAGGTCGAGGACGGCGTAACGGCGTGGGGGCACCTGCATCTCAAAAGGCTCCGGGGCAAGGTCCTGATCCGTTCCATATGGCGAGACTTGAACACTGACCGTCACCGAAGACGATCCCGGGTTCTGAACCACGATGCTCTCCGCCGCCCCCGAATCCTTGAATCCTCCAGCGAACACCCATTTGCTCCGCGGATTCGCCACAGGCCGAGTCAAACGAAGGCCGGTGACAACGGGGCTAGGTTCGAGTTCAACTTTGGTATAGGTCTGGACTGAGTTGGCGAAGACACGCCCGGACCTGACTTCGACGGTGACCGAGAACTGATCCCTGCGCTGGATGAATTGTGAAAGATCAATCACTTTGGTCGTTCCAGCAGGTACCACTACCCCAGCCCATTCGGTTGGCGATCTGATTCCATCTGAAACCGCGGCCGAGATGTCGACCCCTGCATCTGAGGAGAACGGATTGAACAGAACCAGACTTGCTGTCGAGCCGGTCACAGTTGTCTGTGACGGGAAATACCAGACCGATGACGACTCACGCTCACACTGCGAGATGTCCCCAACTTTTGCCGACAACAGCCAACTCGACACCGAGATCGCTCCGCGAGGGGCTTCGACCATCGCCGACAGACCCGCTGCTGAGAACGTTGTATCCAGATCCACAATGTTCGCTTCGTTGGCAGCGACATGGACCGTATGTGTTCCGGCCACACCGTCCGGCCCATATGCGGTCACCCGTACCGGGGTGGATCGCTGCCCGACATTGGTGATGGCAACCTGGTGGTGAGGAACAGGGTCCAGTGGTGCTGATCCAGCGGTACAGAACCATGTTGAGGAAGCATCGCTCTGCGCTCCGATGACTGGTACCCCGAGCCCAGTGGCCTCTATTGACTCCTTGGCTCCCCGCCCACTCCAAGAAGAAGACAGCAGAGCTATCGCCAATACCACGACGCTGACCAACAGGAGGCGCGACTTATTCATCGACGTGCTCCCGGTCTGTTGAGGAACCTAAATCCGTTGACTCGACCGATTCAGCCATCGAGTCGCCACTAGGAACGTCGGCGAGCAACCCCACCGAGAGAATCCGTTGATCCGTCGGCGTGCTGGGACCAGACTTTGTCAGCTTTCGTCGTGGGCGCCCAACCCCGAGTACGACAGCGATCAAAGCAATCGCAGTTCCGAGTTGCAGCAACTGCAGAGCCCGGAACGTCTTTGGTGGACTGAACTTGAGCACTGCTTTGCCTGATGCTGAAACTTCAAGCTTCTGTCCCCAGCCTCGCCAGTCGGCCCGTTTGATTCCAGAGCCATTGACTTTGAGGTCCCATCCGGGGTCAGCAGTTACAGCTTGGAAGATCGTGGTGCCGCTCTTGAGCTCACCAGTGAATCGCGTACCACTGTTCTTGCCTAGCACTGCAGGAGGCAGACCCGGGTCGATCCATAGTTGCTCACGCAAACTCTTCAGTTCCTTGTCAACCCCTTCGGCTGCCGAGATGTCAGACCGCAGCGGCCAGGTTCCATCGACCCGGAACATTGCCATCGCTGGATTCACATCGATCGGACTCAGGTCCACCTGGGATCGCAGAGCAGAGACCAAATCGCTGGGCATCGAAACCCGGGCTCTCGTGTAGGGAAGTGGAGCAGGTCGGTCGACCACGACGACATACTTCACCCCCATAGGTGCGAGGATTCGTCCGAGGCGACTGCTCTGACCATCGATCGCGGCTTGGATCGCGGCGGTGAGGACGTCCACCCCCGCTCCGCCCTCGGTTCGGTATCGACTCGTGAGTGTCGGGTTCAATCCGACAGATGTTCCGATTGCGAGGTTCTCGTGCCCCAGAGGCCAGCCTGCCAGAGGCAACACGTCAGGATCACCGACCCAAACGGTCCGAAAGTTCGTACTGGAGTCAACTGGATCCAGTACTGATTCGAAATCACCTTGAGGTTGGAACCATCGCCCGTCGATGGACGCGATTCCAATGGGCACCAATCCGATCACAAGTCCCAGGGCAGCGACACCAGCCAGGATCTGTTCGGCCCCGAAGTCCGAGCCCAGTACGTCCTTCTCGAATGCCAGGATGCCCATCGCAACTGCCATGGAAACAGCTAGCACCGATGGCATCAGCACTAACTCCAGGCCGGCTCCACCGAATAGCCCCGACCGAGCCATCATCACCGCTGCGAACCAGGACCCAAGGGCCGTGACCCAAGCGAAAACCGTGAGCTTCAGGCGCCAGCTCCGGGCTGCCACGAGGGCGAACAGAGCCGCTAGCAACAGCCCCCATCCAAGCGCTCCAGTTCTGACTGGGCCGACTGAGCCAGTCAGAATCTGCGCAGCAGACGGCGAGCGCACTGCTGTTCTGAAATACCCGGTAAGAGTGGAACCGTCACCGGAACGCAGAGCTGAATAGAGCCACGGGGCATTCACTACGGCACTGATCAACAAGCCGGAGATCCCCATTGTGAGGATCCGCAAACCTTGTGCACGAGCACCCGAACCGACGATGACGAGACCCAGAATCAAAACGAGCGCTGCGAGCAGGAGCGCACCCAATGGGCTGAGTGCAGCAACCGCCGAAAGGATCAGCGCACACCCAGCAACAGTACGCGCCAACCTTGGTTCGTTCACCGGTACGACAACTGCGGAGCGTGATGGGTCATCAGCTTCGGTCCCATCGAGTGTCCCCTCGATGAATGGTTCGATTCGGGCTGCGGTCGCTACTCGTCGAAGTAGCCAAGGCGCGGCGGCGTACATGACCAGAGCTTGAAAGCGGCCTGCGGCGACAGCGTTGAGCACAACCGGATTCAACGAGTAGACAACCAAGAATCCGGCTCGTGTTGCTGTTGAACCAGACCTGTTCAACAGCTTCCATGAGCCCAGCGCACCAAGGATCAGAGTCCCTAGGAACAGAACGCGTCGCGCTGCGCTGAGCGAGCCGAACAACAGCCATCCCAGAATCCCACTCGCGGGAATGACTCCAGGCGAAACGGCTGGTTCTCCCAGTCCGGTTTCGCGCCATCCCCCCAACCACTCACTGAGCATCTGCCCAGCACTTCGACCGAGCAATGGCAACTCGCGCATGGTTGGTATGTCTCCGAAGATCAACCCTCGGGCGCCATAGAGCCCGAAGACCAACGCGATGAGCACCATTGCGACTCCGGCACGCCGGGATCTTGAAGTCGCTTCACGCAGATAACCACGTCCACTCGAGGCAAGGGCTTGGAGCCTGTTCTCTCCTTCAGTACCGCGTACCAAGGACCGCAGACGCGAACTGCCCTGTCGCATCAAAACCACGTAGTTGCCGTCGGGAACGGTTCGAGCCTTACGGGTACGCCTTCTAGCCCCGACCAGAGACGGGGTATGGACAAGGTTCCATACCCAAGCCGTCGCAATGTCGCCTGAGCGTCGGAAGTGGCCCAACACGGCTGAAGCAACAAGATCGACCACCGACAACAGAAACGCCATCGGGACCACTAGGAGCAATCGCCCAATGGAATAGTTCTTCAGCATGACCCGCGCATGGTGGCGAATCTCAAGAGTCTGACGGTTTTCGAGCGGTCGACGTTGCTCGAATCTCTCGCGGTGAGCCACGACGGCGCTCGGGCAGTATTCGACGGATGCTCCAGCAACGTGGGCGCGCCAACAGAGATCTATCTCTTCGCCGAAGAATGGGATGTCCTCGTCGAAACCGCCGAGTGTGGCAAAGAGGTCAGCCCTGACGAGCATGCACGCATCAGCTACAGCGAACACCGGCCGGGGCGTGTCGTGTTGTGACTGATCCAGTTCACCCGGTTCGGAAATCTGGGCTGCGAAACCATACGGGTCGACGCGAATCCCGACAGACAGGAGTCGTTGGTGGTCATCCCAGTCGACGAGTTTCGCTCCCACTATCCCCGAGTTCGAACGGAACGCCTCGGCAACCAGTTCGGTCACAGCATCGGGGTAGAGGAGAACATCATCGTGGAGGAACAGATAGAAGGCGGCACCTTCAACTGACCTCAGTGCTTCGTTAGCAGCTGCCGAGAAACCGTTACCGGACTCGGCTCTCTTGACGAACGCAGACGGCAGGACCGCAGCTATCCGAACAGCTAGTTCTTCACTAATGGAGTCGTTGCCCGCGTTGTCGATGACGAGCACGGACAGATTCTCGTACGCCGTAGCAGCCAAGGAGTCGAGCGTGTCCTCAAACCAGTCGCCCGGCTCGGACGCGACCATCACGGCCACTACGGGTGGTGCACCCTGGCCTTCTGAAACACCCGGTGATCCTTCGGTTTGGTCCTGATCGTCGTCAGCGGAGGAAATGACTTACGTCCTTCGTCGCGAAAAAGGTGATCGTATCGCGCCGCAAGTTCGCAGTTCTCAATACAGCTGTGAGCCGGTTCTGGGTCAGGCGCCTCTACAGTGGAAGCCGATGTCCCCCCAAGATCCAGAGGTCCACAAGTGAGGGCGCTTGTCACTGGCGCTGGCGGTTTCGTCGGCCATCATCTGATCGCACACCTTGAGGAACAAGGTGACGAGGTATTCGGCACAGATAGGTCCACCGACGGCCTCGATGTGCTCGATGCTCCTGCGTTGCAGGAGACCATGCGCAAGTACCAACCCGATGTCGTCTACCACCTCGCAGGCGCGAGCGACGTAGGTGGCTCATGGCGCACCCCACAGATCACTTTCCGGGCGAACGCCGAAGGAACATTGAACGTCCTGTGGGCGGCACGCGAACTGAACGTGGAACGGACTCTGACGATCGGCTCGGCGGACGTCTACGGGCATGTCGATCCTGAGGACCTACCACTGACCGAAGATCAGCCGCTCTCGCCGGTCAGCCCGTATGCAGCATCCAAGGTTGCTGCCGATTTCGTTGCTCTGCAGGCCCATCTGGGTTTCTCTCAGAATGTCGTCCGGGCCAGGCCTTTCAACCATCTGGGACCAGGACAGTCCACCAGGTTCGTTGCACCTGCGTTGGCTTCGCGGATCGTCGCCAATGAGCGATCGGGAGAGAGAACCGTGCCGGTCGGCAACTTGTCTCCGCGTCGCGATTTCACAGATGTCCGCGACGTCGTACGCGCCTACCGGCTCCTCATGTGCCACGGGACCTCAGGCGAGGTCTACAACGTTTGTTCAGGGCGAGCGACCGCCGTGTCAGACCTAGCAGAGATGATGCTGTCGTTTGCTCAGAGCCCTATGGAACTCGTGTCAGATCCAGAACTCGAGAGACCAGTGGACATTCCTGTGCTGCTCGGCGACAACACCCGCATTCGGTCCGACACCGGGTGGATGCCACAGATTCCGCTGTCGGAGACCATTTCTGACCTGCTCGACGACCAGCGCAAGCACACCTGAATCGGGCTCCACCCGCCCATAGACCTCCGTCTCGAATATCAGTGCCACGGCACCTCCAACTACCATCTTCGTGATGTCTAAGCGCGCCTTGATCACTGGAATCACCGGTCAGGACGGCTCGTACCTGGCCGAACTGCTGCTATCTGAGGGTTACGAGGTAATCGGGATGGTCCGTCGATCCTCGACGGTCACCTTCGAACGGATTGCCCACCTGCAGGACCGGATCTCCACAGTTCCCGGAGATCTCTTGGATCAAGCGAGCCTGATTGACCTGCTGCGTACCTACGAACCTTCCGAGGTCTACAACCTCGCTGCGCAGAGTTTCGTCCAGACCAGCTTCAATCAACCGGTTCTGACCGGAGATGTCACAGCGCTGGGCGTGACCAGAATGCTTGACGCGATCCGAATGACGGATCCCTCTATCCGCTTCTATCAGGCGTCGTCGTCTGAGATGTTCGGCAAGGTGGTAGAGGTTCCCCAGCGTGAAACAACGCCGCTATATCCACGATCTCCTTATGGCGTAGCGAAGGTCTACGGCCACTGGATCACGGTCAACTACCGCGAGAGTTACGACCTTCACGCCACGAGCGGCATCTTGTTCAACCACGAGTCCCCACGTCGCGGGCTCGAGTTCGTCACCAGGAAGATCTCGAACGCCGTCGCGAAGATCAAACTCGGCATGGCCGATGAGTTGCGTCTCGGCAACCTAGACGCGAAGCGAGACTGGGGATTCGCCGGAGACTACGTGCGAGCAATGTGGCTGATGCTCCAACAGGACACTCCTGAGGACTATGTGGTCGCCACCGGACACACACATTCGGTACGAGAATTCTGTGAGGTCGCCTTCGGACATGTGGGTCTGGACTACGAACAACACGTTGTTATCGACGAGGCGTTCTACCGCCCTGCCGAAGTGGACCTGCTTGTTGGGGACCCTGCAAAGGCCGCCGAGAAGCTCGGGTGGACGCCATCAGTTGGATTCGAGGATCTCGTGACGATGATGGTCGACGCCGATATCGATCTGTTGTCCGGGAAGCTCAACTCTCTCACCTGATCGCGGCGTCACCTGAATGCTGCGCCACACCCACATGAGCTCCGAGCTCACTATTGCTGAGACTGGCTCTGAGGAATTGATGGTGAGCCGATGATCACGGTTCTGTGCGGTGGAGTCGGGGCTGCCCGCTTTCTCAGTGGTCTGATACGGGTAGTCCGTCCCAATGAGGTGACCGCCATAGTCAATGTCGGCGATGACAGCGTCATCCACGGTCTGCACATCTCACCAGACTTGGACACCATCACGTACACGCTCGCCGGTTCGATGAACACCGAGACCGGCTGGGGGCTCCGAGACGAGTCTTGGAACGCAATGGAGATGCTCCGGTTCTACGGCTCCGCTAATTCGATTGACCCCGACAGCGCTTCCGATGGCGAGGCAGCGGGCTGGTTCTCGCTCGGCGACAAGGACCTTGGCACCCACCTCTACCGCACCTCTCGACTCAACGCTGGACTGTCACTGTCACAGGTGACAGACGAGATAACCAAGGCTTGGAGCCTGGGCTTGAGACTGGTTCCGGTAACTAACGGTGAGTTGCGCACCAGATTGATCCGTCCGGATGGTTCCGAGCTCGCGTTCCAGGAGTATTTCGTCAGGGAGCGTCATCAATCGACGATCGCATCTATTCGATTCGACGGCTCCGACACTTGCGTACCTGCTGAGGGCGTTATCGACGCGATTGGCAAGGCCGACTCAGTGATTATCGCTCCGTCCAACCCACTGATCTCAATCAATCCGGTCCTTGCTGTCCCCGGGATTCGCGACGCGCTGATCCGTGCCCGCGAGAAGGTCACCGCAATAAGCCCGATCGTCGGGGGCAAAGCGATCAAGGGACCCGCGGCGGACCTGATGAAGGACCTCGGTTTTGAAGCCTCGGTAGTCTCGGTCGCTGAAATGTACGCCGAGTACTGCTCGACTCTGGTGATAGACAACGCTGACAAGCACCTTCGCGGCCAAGTCGAGGGTCTTGGAATCAACTGTGTGGTCACCAACACCGTGATGTCCGATCCGGATGTCGCTGCCGATCTCGCACAGCGCTGCTTGTCAGTCGGCTGATGACTCCGAGAGGTTGATGAATGGGCGAATTGCGAATAATCCCGGTGACCGGAATCGGCGAGATCAACCGTGCCGATGACCTGGCGGGAATGATCTGCGATGCCGTCACGCAAATGGGTGAACAGATCTTGGATCGTGACGTCTTGGTGGTCACCCAGAAGATCGTCTCCAAGGCCGAGGGGGCGATGGAACAGGTCGATCCTTCGGATCCGCTAAGTCACAAGCCGCTCGTCGAACGCGAATCCGTTCGGATAGTGAGGCGGCGCGGTGACCTGATCATCAGCGAAACCAAGCACGGCTTCGTCTGCGCCAACGCGGGAATTGATCTCTCCAACGTCGAATCTGGTTGGGCTGCTCTGTTGCCCGACGACCCTGACCGATCAGCTCGACGTATCCGAGACGGGGTCAGGGGCCGGTGCGGCGCTGACACCGCGGTGATCGTGTCGGACACCTTCGGGCGGACATGGCGTCGGGGTGTCACCGACGTGGCGATCGGATCGGCGGGCATTACCGCCGTTCTCGACCTTCGAGGCTCTAGGGATGCCTATGGCCGTGAGCTCCAGGTGACCGAGGTTGCGATCGTTGACGAGATCGCCGGGGCCGCTGACCTAGTTATGGGCAAAGCCACCGGGGTTCCGGTTGCAATCGTACGCGGCGTCGATGAGTCCGCTTTCATCAGCGAGCGAGCAGCGAGGTCGTCCGTAGCGGCTGATCTCGTTCGCAAGCCTTCAGAAGACCTGTTCAGGTAGACAGTCGCCCGATTCGAACTATCGGTCGGATCAGCTAGCTGCTCTGAAGTAGTCCAGAACTGCTGCTGTGCCATCAGCCAGGTTGGTGAACGGCTCCCAACCCAGGTGCAGCTTTGCCCTGGCAGCATCAAGTGCTGATCGAGCAAGTTCACCCTTTCGGGCAGGAGCATGCTCAGGTTCCTGGGTCACTCCTGCGTTGAGCGCCATCACCTGGTACAGCTCGTTGACCGAAGTCTCGATTCCTGTTCCGATGTTGCAGACCAAGCCGCTTCCCTTGTCGGCCGCCCTCACGAACGCGTCGACCACGTCATCGACGAACACATAATCTCGGGTCTGGCCACCGTCGCCGTAGATGCGACACTGCTCACTGGCCAACAACTTGTTCGCGAAGATCGCTACGACTCCCGCCTCACCGTGGGGATCCTGTCGTGGACCGTAGACATTTGCGAGCGCAAGCGATGTGAACTCGACCTGGTGCAGTTCACGGTAGGCATTCAGATAATCGCTGGCGACCTTCTTGGAGACTCCATAGGGTGACAGCGGAATCTGGGCGTGGGCCTCGGTCACCGGAAGGTCCTCGGCGTCGACCTCTCCGTAGATCGTTCCTCCTGAGGAGGCGAACACGACCTTGCGAGTCCCAGCCCGGCGGGCCCCTTCGAGCACGTTCAGGGTTCCGATGATGTTGATCATGGCGTCGAGAACCGGGTCCTGAACGGAGACTCGGACGTCGATCTGCGCTGCTAGGTGGAAGATCACCTCTGGCTTGCGCTTCTCGATCAGATCTGCGGCGTTCGCGTCACGGACATCGAGTTGGTGGAACGAGAACTCGCCGACGCTGGCCGAGCGAGCATCAGCAAGGTTGGACAACCGACCGCTCGACAGGTTGTCAACGGCGTCAACGGAGCGACCTTCTGCCAAGAGGCGGTCTACCAAGTTGGATCCGATGAACCCCGCTCCACCAGTAACCAGAACACTCATTGTTGTACCCCCATCGCTGTCTCAGACGTTCCAATCATCGGGACCTGGAAAGATCCCACCCGCTGCATCAATCCCGACACCAAGAGTCTCGCCGTATCCGACAACTGACAGGTCACTCAATCGGGTGTTCGGAGCGACCAACGAGCCTCCACCGATGATGCTGCGCTCGATACGCGACCCAGCACCGATTGTCGATCCTGCCATGATCACCGAGTCGACGATCTGTGCGCCACCCTCGATCACGACGCCAGCACCAATGGCAGAACGGTCCACCGATGCGTCCTGAGCAACCACCGAGGTCGCATCCACGAGAGATTCGCCGGAACCATTGATCCCGTCGATGATGTCGAGTTGTGCCTGCAAGTAGGCCTCGGGCGTTCCTGCATCTATCCAGTAGCCATCGCTTTGCACAGCGAAGAGTTCGCCTGCAGCGGCCAAAGCCGGGAAAGTCTGCCGCTCGATTGACACCTTCTGATCCTTTGGGATCATCTCGACCACCGACGGTTCCAGGACATAGGTGCCAGCATTGATCCAGTTACTCGGAGCCGTCCCGGGTTCGGGCTTTTCGACAAACTCAATTACCCGACCGGTGTCATCAATCGGCACCACGCCGAAACGAGAAGGGTCATCTACCTGAGTCAATGCAATGGTTGCCGAGCCACCGAAATCTCGGTGAGCCGCTACCAGAGCGCTCAGGTCGATCTGGCTCAAAACATCGCCATTGAGAGCGATGAACGTCTCATCCACGCCGGCGCTCCTCGCTGCGAAAGCGATCGCTCCGGCCGTGTCGAGTGGTTCCGGTTCAACTGCATATACGAGTTTCACGCCTGCACAGATGTCATCGGGGAACTGTTCGATGAACGCGTCTGGTTGATACCCGAGCGACAACACGGCGGTATCGACTCCGTGGGAGGCGAGACGGGAGACGACCCGTTCGAGCATCGTCACAGATCCAACCGGAAGCATCTGCTTGGGGCGAGAGAGGGTGAGCGGACGCAGGCGCGTTCCAAATCCCCCGACTAGGACGATCGCCTTCATGGAAGGTCAGCCACCCGGCTCGGCCGTTGTGTCCGTCGTTTCTGGAGTCTCATCGGCGATGGTGGTCGTCGACTCAGTATCACCGCTAGGAGCAGTGGTAGTGGTCTCCGGTACGGCCTCATCGCTGTCATTGGGGTTCTTCAGGTTGCCAATAGTGGGTGGCAGCTTGGGCTCGGCACCCTCTGGCCCGAAGGCGAGCACGAATGCCATCCCCTCTTCGGAGAACCGAACGTCATTGATGTTCTTGGTGACGATCTCTGGTTTGGTCTTGTCAGTGGATTGAGGAGGCCAGACGTAGAGAGCGACTCGCCCCTTGGTCTCCTTGCCCTTTTCATCCGTGCAGGTATCACCGTTCTTGTAGGTCTTTCCACCAGGCAACGTGAACGAATCATCGCTCAGCTTGATGTCTGCATCGCGAGCAAAGACACCGAACTTGGCGTTCTTGCCAGACACGGACTTCACATACGGATGGATGTGGATCAGGTTGTCCGAATGGACGTGGATTCCGTCTGCGTTATCAGCCGTCGGCTTGTTCTCCTCGAACACACCACACACCTGAACAGCGAACGCCGCGTGCCAGTGGTCCTTGTTGGCTGCCGGAGCGTCCGCCCGTTCACCTTTGCGATAGTCCCGGGCGAAGAAGGTCAGCACCGATCCGGCGAGGAGGATTCCGACAACCAGAATCGGAAAACCGAGATTTCTGCGCTGTCCCGGAGAACGGCTGACGCCCGCAGCTTGTACGCGCTTGATCTTTTTTGACGCTGAGGCCTTACCCATACGGTCCGCAAGGGTAGTCGCCGGAGACGCTCAGACTGAACTACGGACCGGTGAACTCTTTGAAGAGGTTCTCATAGGCCTCACCGACAGCTGCCGGAGACACCCACGTCTCGACAAATGACCGGCCAGCTTCGCCCATCGCAGTCAACCGATCGGGATCTGCCAACATCTCATCGAGGGCGCCACAGAAGGCGTCGGCATCCTCGGGAGCAACCCACCTTCCGGCGCCCGCGCGATCGATCGTGTTGGCGACCTCCGTGGCAGGGTCCACGCTCGCTAACACGGGTCGAGCTGATGCGAGGATCGAATACAACTTGGATGGGACACTCGATCGGGCAAGACCCTTCTTCAACGGGATCAGGTGGATGTCAGCTGCTGCAAGCACTTCACTGAGACGCTCCCTGGGTTGCATTTCTACGAAAACCAGGTTCTTCAGATCGAGTTCTCGTGCCCGCTCGGTCAGCTCAGCCAAAGCCGAGCCACCACCGTTGATCACGAAAACCAGATCGGACCGCTCACGGTTGCGCCTAGCTGCCTCGATGACCAGATCGAGCGACTGTGAATAGCCGACGTTCCCGGCGTACAACACGACAGTCTTACCTGTGAGCCCGTACTGCTCACGGTAGGAGTTCTCTCGTGGCAGAGGCTGTATGCGATCGGTGTCAACGAAGTTGGGAATGACTCGAACACGCTCAGGGCCATGTCCTGCGAGCTTGCGCGCCAAGTTGTCGCGCAAGTCCTCGCTCAACACTGTGACCGCACCAGATCTGCGGTACAGGAACTTCTCCATCGCTGAGAAGAACCGAATCGCGTACTTGTTCGTGATCACACCGAGTTCGACCACCACGTCGGGGAACACGTCTTGGATGTTGAACACAAAGGGAATCCGACGGAACACCGATGTGAGCCAACCGGCGAATCCAAGTGGAAGCGGTGGAGACATCACCAACACCACATCGGCTTTTTGCCTGCGTAACAACGCGGTCAATGTGGCGAACACCGTGAACCCACCAAAAGCCAAGGCACGTGCCGGGATGTTCGCCTTGTTCGTAGGGAACGGGTGCAGCCGGGTGATACTCCCCCAGTCGGTCACCTCGGTCCGGCGTAGTTTTCCGCCCCACCCCGGCTCAATGCTGTGTTCGCGATACCACGGAAGCGCCGTGATGATGTGAACCTCGTTGCCGCGGTCAGTGAGTGCCTTGGTTATCGCTGTCATCACTTCACCAGTCGGCGCCACATCTGGGGCGAAGTGGGGGCAGAGAACAAGGATTCGCATCGCTTCGGAGTCCTGGATCGGGTCGTTCAAGGGGTGCTCACGTCGGAGCCGAGCGCCATACGGTAGGCCCTCAAGAGCGCAGACGCTGTGCGCTGCGGGGTGAACGTTGCCGCGATCTCTTTACCCTTATCAATTCTGGCGCCAAGCAGAGGACCATCGAGTTGTAGGACTCCTTCAATTGCCCCGGCCCAAGCAACCGGGTCATCGGTGCCAACGGTCCAATCCGCTGGTAGCAGTTCAGGTAGCGAACCAGCAGACGCTGCCACCAGTGGCACCCCCTCTGTCATGGCCTCGAGAGCCGGTAGACCGAAGCCCTCGTAGCTCGACGGAATCGCAACCACAGACGCTGCGGCATAGAGCTGCTCCAGTTGATCGAACGGAACCCGACCCAGCCGCTTTACTCGCGACTGAAGCCCAAGACGTGCCGTCTCAGCAGTGAGCGCGTCCTCCATCTGCGCTGCGCCGCCGGTAAGGACCAGGTCCAGGTTCGGATGACTCTCCTGCAACTCGGCAAACGCCGCCAACAACAGCAGATGACGTTTGTGGGGATAAGTAATCGACGGATAGAGGATGTATCGGCGCTCGGTTGTCCAGCCCGGGTACGGCGTGAACCCGGCGCCTGAGGAGCCTTGAGAATCAACGGCATGGGCTGCGCTTCGCTGGGCTACAGGCCACGGAACCACAACGATTCTTGAGCGTTCAATGCCGAGCAGTTCCTCGACTCGGCGAGCCGTGAATTGGCTCGGCACGCAGATGATCCGGGCTGCTCTGGCAGACCTGCCGATCATGGCGTTCAGGTACGTCCGCTTGGCCCTAGAGAAGTTCTCTGGATGCTCAAGGGGTTGAAGGTCATGGATCGTCAACACCACCGGCCTCGGATGTACCAGCGGCACCACACCACCCGCGTGGTGGACCAATGACGGTTGCTCACGAGCACTCAGTGCAGCTAGCCAGGTTTGCTCGGCGAAGATCCGCGTTGCCTTGCTACCCACACCGAACGGAGCAACGTGGCACCTGAGCGACTCAGCCAAGTCCGGGTGCGCGCCCAGGAACGTGGGTAGAACAGCCAACTCGATCTGCATCTGCGGTGGAGCCGCACCGGTGAGTGCACGAATGGAGTCGGTGGTGGATTCCTCACTGCCGCCAACGACACCGGGAACCAACCAACAGAGATTGATCAGAACTCTGTCGACGCTCATGGTTCGTCCAGCCTCATGCGAGCAACGTTTCGTAGACGCCAATGACAGTGTCCGCGCAAGCTGACCACGTGAACTCACGTGACCTGGCGAGTCCAACAGCGCGCAACTCGCGAGCAGCAGTGTCGTCATCTCGGGCGGTTCGAATTGCGGCCAGCATTTCGTCAGGACTGTATGGGTCGACGAGCAGCGCTGCGTCTCCAGCAACTTCGGCAGTTGCGCTCACTGCGGAGGTAATGACAACGGCACCCGCTGCCATGGCTTCGATGACCGGCAACCCGAAGCCTTCCATCAAGGATGGAAAACAGAACGCAACTGCTCCCTTCTGCAATGCAGCAAGATCCTCGCCCGGAACGAATCCGACCCGGACAACAGGACCCGGTAGATCAGTCATCTCTGCCCATCCCGACTCAACCGAACCCGTATCCCATCCGGCTGGACCGGCCAGCACCAATGACAGCGACGGGTCATCGAGTCGCACCAGCGCCTCAAGTATGAGCCCCAGATTCTTCCGGGGTTCCAAGGTCCCAGCAAACATCACATATCGACCTCGGAGACCGTACTTGTCTCTGACCGCCGCAACGTCGTCATCGGTGACCGTCACAGGAGTCACCCCGGCCGGCGCAACCTCGAGTTGGGACGCGTTGAACCCGATGGCGATGCACTCATCTGCAACTGCTTTGGTCCAGACCAGCACTTTGGCAGCATTGTCACGGATCCGTTCAATCCCTCTGGCCATCAGCGCTGCCCCACGCGGGGTGAACAGCTCGGGGTGAGTCACCGGAAACACGTCATGCACCGTCGCGACCAGCGCAAGGTTGGTCTCTGGCGGAGTAACGGGGACTGTCAGGTGGATCAGGTCGAAGCTACCGAGGCCATCAATCCGAGGCTTCCTGAAGCGATCCCACATGTCATAAAGAACTGGTAGCGGTGCCGGCAGGTAGGCCATCTCGCTGACCGCGCCAGTCGCTGCATCGCATTTCGAAGCGGGGTCCAGCAACGAACGCGGACTGCGGATCTCGCCTCGGGGTCCCACACCCGTCAACGTGATGTGGCTGGTGGAAGTGATGGCTTCTGAGAGTTGCCTGATCGACGTTGCGGTACCTCCCGGGACCTGATGCCAGAACTGAGTCATTGTCATCGCAACATGGGGCAGGTCTGGCACTTCTGAAGTCTCCCATGATTCAAATCACCCGTTGGTACAGATGATCCGGGCGATCGCTCACAAGCGGTACCGTTGATCCAATGAGTGGCTTCTGGAGCGATCAACACGTGCTCGTAACGGGGGGCAACGGATTCCTCGGAAGTGCCGTCGTCCGCCAGTTGGCTGAGCGCGGTCCGGGCAGAGTCTCTTGCCCGACATCGGACGAATACGACCTGCGACGGCTTGACGACGTGGAGACAATGTTCGAGACGCTCTCGCCCGACCTAGTCATTCACTTGGCAGCACGAGTCGGTGGCATCGGGGCGAACATGGAACGGCCCGGGGACCTCTATTTGGACAACCTGCTGATGGGCACATACGTCATTGACGTAGCCCGTCGAGTCAACACCGCCAAGTCCGTGGTGCTTGGAACGATCTGTTCCTATCCAAAGTTCACCCCTGTGCCATTCAGCGAGTCGTCGCTGTGGACCGGCTACCCAGAAGAGACCAACGCTCCATACGGGATCGCGAAGATTGCGCAACTAACCCAGATCCAAGCCAATCGTGATCAGTTTGGCCAATCGGCGATCTATCTCCTTCCGACCAACCTCTACGGTCCGGGTGACAAGTTCAACCCCGCTGTTTCACATGTGATCCCGGCGCTGATCAAGAAGGCTGTCGACGCGAAGGAATCTGGTTCAGACCACATCGAGGTCTGGGGAACTGGCAGCGCGAGCCGTGAATTCCTCTATGTCGATGATGCTGCCGATGCGATACTTCTCGCAGCAGAGCACTACGACGGAGCCGAACCGGTGAACCTCGGCACCAACGAGGAAATGCCGATCCGGGATCTGGTCGTCCTCATCTGCGAACTCGTTGGCTTCGAGGGAGAGATCCGCTGGGATGCCACCAAACCTGATGGGCAGCCCCGGCGCCGGGTCGACCCAAGCCGCGCCAAAGAGTCGTTCGGTTTCGAAGCCAAGGTCACCTTCCGCGAAGGTCTGCGCACGACGATCGACTGGTATTTGAACAACCGGGTCGAGGCTGAAGCTCGGGCAATCTGACCGACGAGGGCTTTCAGCGACAAAGAGCCGATGCCGCCGGATCTGTCGGCACAACCCCGGGAGCTTCCTGGTCCACATCCGGTTCATCGCTGGGTTCGAGCTCTTCGGCGGGGATCGTCTCGTCAACCTCATCGTTGTTGGATTGCGGCTCTGTGGTTGAAGAATCCTTTGGTTGATCTGCCTTCACAGGTGGTGGCAACTCACTCAGATTCATTTCGCTGAGAGACAAAGGCTCCTTACGGACACCAGTGAAGTCTGTGCCCAGATTGATCCTCACCTGGTAGCCCAGAATGGAAGCATCGAATTTGAACTGCGGCATTGACTCAAGGTTCGAAGCCAAGATGATCGCAGCTTCACGCCCCAGCAGCCCGTAGGACACCACCGTCGACTTCCCCTTGGACCCCGACTTCCATTGATCAGCGTTGAATCCCGCGGCGTCGAGAGCGCTCTCTACCGCAGTCGTGTCTGTGGTCTTCGAAGTCCCGCCAGCTACGCCCACGATGATGTCACCGGGCTTGAGCGCCTGAGGATCATCGACACCGCGGAACTGCTCAAGAAGTCCTTCCGCCTCGTCCCAGAGTATGTCCTGATACGCGACTCCCCCTCGGGGGGCGTACTTGGTGGGCACCTGCATCGACTGCAGAGCATCCGGGTTGAAATCCTGGAACTGTCGCACCAACCCAACCAAGGTGCCCACGTCCAAGGTGCTGTCCATCCTGACCGCAGAAGCGGCGGCATTCACCAGACTCAGGGCAGTGGTCGGATTACGGAGGCCGTGTTCGGCGGCGCTGCGCAGCGCTCGTTTGATGAAGTCCTGTTGACGGGTGATCCGGCCAAGGTCTCCGGAACCATCAGGACGCCACTTCCCATCCTTGTAGAAGTAGAAGTGTCTAGATCTGGCGTATGCGAGAGCCTGATCCGGATTGAGCACGTGGCAGCCTGCCTCCGAGATCGCTAGTCCCGAGTTGCGGTCCCTGACTGGTGTCGTGAAATAGACCGGAACCCCGCCGAGAACCTCGACGAGTTTCCTGAACCCGAGGAAATCCAACTGGATGTAGTTGTCGATTGGAATCCCGAAGTTGTGCTTGATTGTCCGAACCAGGTTCGCCTCACCACCGACTCCCGCCATTGCAGCGTTGATCCTGCCCATGCGACCTGATGGGAGTTCGACTCTGGAGTCCCGGGGAATCGACAGGAGTTTGACCGAATGATCTCGTGGGTCGACCCGCAGGATCATGATGACGTCTGCCAGGCTCGTCCCTATTGCCCGGTTCTTCATCACGGGATCGTTCTTGTCGATGCCTTCGGCGTTGTCAGTCCCGATGATCAACACATTTCTCGGAGCAGACGATTCAACAGCGCTTGGCGCCAACGAACTACCGATATCGACCACCGGCAGGCTCTCGATCGCCTGGCGAACCCTCATCAGACCGAGCCCAGCGCCGATACACGCAATCACCAACAGACAGTTGACCGAGATGACGAGTCGCTGTGCCCAGGACCGTCGCGACAGATTCTTGGCTTTCGGCACAGCGGGAAGCTACCAGTTCAGTGCGGCGCTCAAGTCGACCACCGCTCAGATACCAAGAGCGGGCTCAATCAGCACCGCCAGCTCGTCGGCGATACTCCGCGAGTACGACGCCGTCAGGTGATTCGAATCCGAGAAGACTACGAAATCGCCATCTATCACTTCGCATGTGCCATCCGGACAGACGATGCCTGTTGGATCCACATAACGACCTCCAACGCCCTCAACCACGGCGCGTTCACGCTCCGCTTCGGCAGCGTCATTGTCTTCCACTATGAACTCGCACGAGTCCAAGTCAGCCGTGTTGGAAAGGATGCACTTGGGCACTGAGTTCGGTGCTGAAGGCAGGTCCCTGAGAACCAAGACTTTTGTGAACTGTGACAGCCGGGAAACCGTGTTCTGTAGTGCCGCGTCCCATGCCTCAACCCCGACCTGTTCCTCGTAATAGGAGGAGCGGTGGCCGATCACCACGAGGCTCGGGCGGACAACCTCGACCAGCTGGAAGATCTTCTGCCTCCACAGGTCGCACTGGAGGTAGTGCGCCTTGGTCGACTCGAGCTCGACGGGCACCTCAACGATCGGGCAAGAGCTCCGAGTCAGACTCGATAACCGCCAGCCGTCCTCCGTCGCAATCTCACTCAGAGCCGGCTGCCAATGAGCTGCATGTGAATCGCCAATGAGCATCACCGTCGGAGCCGCTGCCGAAGCGGTATCACCGGTGGTGCATGCGGCCAGATTCAACTCGACCGTGTTCTCATCGGTTTCGGTCGGGCGATGACATTCGTTGTCGTAGACCACTGCTTGGTCCTGAGGCGCTTCCGCCACAGCCTTGGCCAGAGAGACAGACAACTCGGAGTCTCCGCCCGCTGCCGACTTACTGACCGATTCGGCAATGCTCTGCGTCGTCGGAAGTGCAGAACTCGACGCCACTGCAATAACCACGAGTACTGCCCCGAATGCGTAACTACTCGACGCCCGTCTCGCCAAGAACTGCAGGTGACGGAAGCGGTCCTCGACCAGGTGGAAGGTGGCCACGGCCGCCAGAACCGAGAGCCCCACCAACAGGGCTCGTTCTCGACCGCTGAGCGCCCTTCCCGCTGCGGCTGCAGGAATCACGAGCAGCGGCCAGTGCCACAGATACAGCGAATACGAATACCTGCCGAGCCATCTCAAAGGTTGTGCTTGCAACAGGCGAGTTACATACGGCTGGGAAGTGTCGCTAGTTCCCCCGCTTCCCGCTGGGCCCGTCGACGCCGAACCGGCCAATAGAAGCCCCACTGTTCCGAGAACCGGTGGTAGCGCCATCCAGCCCGGGAACTTGGTGCTGGCTCCGTATGCAAATACTGGCGCCACGACTGCGATCGCTCCGAGCACACCGACCTTGGATGCGATCCGGGTCGACAGACCAAATCCGAACCGAAGGGCAACGGCACCAAGCGCCCCAGCTCCCAGCTCCCATGCTCGGGGTGGCAACAAGAAGAACGCCGATGGTTGCCGCACACTCGTCAACCAGACCGCACTCACGAACGAGGCTGCAATCACGACAGATACACCGATGGCCACCCGCCGTAGGCGCATCTTGACGGACTTGGCTCCAACGCTCAACACCAGAATGAGAAGCGGCCATACCAGGTAGAACTGTTCTTCGACCGCCAAGGACCAGTACTGCTGAAACGGCGAAATAACGTCAGGCTGCAGGTAGTCAGTCGCGTGGTTGGAGAACCAGATATTCGAACCAAACAGCGCCACCCAGCGTGCCTGTGGACCCAGTTCCACCAGATCCAGAGGCGACATCAACCACTTCGCCAAGAAGATGGTTGCGACGAAAACGGCCATAGAAGCGGGAAGAAGGCGACGGGCGCGACGTGCATAGAACTTGCTGAGGCTGATCGTTTCAGAGCGGTCCCTTTCATCGAGAAGCAATCCTGTGATCAGGAACCCCGACAGCACGAAGAAGACGTCAACTCCAACAAACCCGCCCGAGAACCACTTGACCTCGGCGTGGAACAACACGACGACAGCGACCGCGATGCCGCGCATCCCCTCAATGTCCAAACGAAATCCGCGGCCATCAGTTGGCCTGATCACAGTTGGTTCGGATTGGGACTCTGTCAGTGCCTGGGTCATCGGGGGGATGTCGAAGACCACTCCGGACTATGCAGTTGCGGTTGTGTCGAACGCAGGCGCTCTGTCCAGAGAAGGTCTATCAAGAAATAGGATGAAGCCCATGGGGACACAATGTCCGGCAGAGCTCAAGACACAACCGAATTGACAGATTACGCGTTGGTAGGCGGACGCCTGCATACACATCTGATCGATTCCACAGCCGATCTCGCTGCCCTTGATTCGCACGGCAACTGGATCGTCGTGATTCCATATGAGGGCGAAGCCGTGTGCGCCAGGTTCGCGTCGGTGACGTCCGCTGACTCTTTGGACTCACCGCCAGTGCCAGGAGCGTGGTCAGGGGTCCCGTTGGAGTCCTGGACCTCTTCACTCGACCGTGAGTCGTTCATGGAAGGGGTTGAGCGAATCCGCTCCGAGATCGCTGCTGGCAACGTCTATCAGGTCAACCTCACCCGAAGGCTTTCCGCCCCGCTCCCCGACCACTCCGATATCGGCGGACTAGCCCAGATTCTTCGCTTGGAGAATCCCGCTCCACACCAAGCCGTCGTCTCGCTACCAGAACTCGGAATCCATATAGCGAGCGCATCACCAGAGAGATTCATAGAGCGCCGCGGATCGTTGATTCGTTCCTCCCCGATCAAGGGCACGGCTGCTACTGCGACTGGTTTCCTACCCAAGGACACCGCAGAAAACGTGATGATCGTCGACCTGGTGCGCAACGATCTGGGCAGGATCTGCGAGTGGGGATCAGTGGATGTGAGCGAGTTGCTCGCCGTCGAGAGCCACCCGGGGGTTCATCACATGGTGAGCACCATCGAGGGGAATCTGCGGTCTTCGAATGGATGGGCAGAGATCATCGATGCTGCATTCCCCGCTGGGTCGATCACCGGGGCGCCGAAGCTCGCCTCGTTGGACCTGATCTCTGCACTAGAACCCACGCCTCGTGGTGTCTACTGCGGAGCAATCGGATGGGTTGATGCCGACCGGAAACTCGGCGATTTGAACGTCGCGATCAGAACGTTCTGGATCGAGAACAACCGGTTGAACTTCGGCACCGGCGGCGGGATCACGTTCGACTCGTCTCCATCGGGAGAGTGGGAAGAAACCCAACTCAAGGCAGCCAGACTTCTATCGGCCGCATCACAGACGACTACGCTGCCCGGGCAGGGAGAGTAGATGATCAGTTGTTTTGAGACGCTGGAGCTCCAGAGCGGCAAATTCTTCGCGCTACCAGCGCATTTGGACCATCTCGCCAGGACCGTCGCTGCACTCGACCTTCCCAGACTCGACCGTGCGTGCCTGGACTCAGCGCTTGAACTGATTCGGACCGGAGTGGGTCAAGGTTCTGCCCGAGTCAGGATCTCTTGGAACGACTCGTCGGCGCTGACGATCGCCACCAGTGGTATTCACCCGCACGACAAGCTTGCCGCCGTGGTGATGAATGACTGGTGCCGAGTCGGCGCACCGGCAGCCGTGACTGGTCTGAAGACCACCAGGTATGCATCCGCAACGGTTCTCAGGGCATTGCACCCATCCGCCGACGAGGCCATCTTGTTGAACGAACAAGACGAGATCAGTGGCGGCGCCTACAGCAACGTCTTCGTTGTCCTAGACGGACAGCTGATCACTCCTCCCCTTGAATCAGGATGTCGCGACGGGGTCACCAGATCGCTGCTGATCGATTCACTTCGAGAAAACGGAACCGAGGTGCTCGAATCACCGATCGACCCGGAGCGCTTCAGCCAGGCAACCGAGGTATTTCTGACCTCGACAACTCGTCATGTCCAAGCAGTCGGTTGGGTCAACGGAAAAGGTCTGCCTGATCATCGACCATTCACCGAACAGGCAAGTAGCTCGTTCGCTCGCCTCCTCCGGGATCCCTCCAACTGGTCTTGACCGAAGCTCCGACACACCTGCCAACGTGGCGGGATTCGGTCGCTTCGGAATCCACGAAGGAGCATATGCTCGGTCCGAGCATTGAACCGAGCGAAGGAAGCAGAACAACAAGCAATGAACCAACGATCGAGTGTTCTCAGCGTTGTCGGGGCACGACCACAGTTCGTCAAGGCCGGCGCCGTCAGTCGGGCATTGGAAGAGGCGGGGTTCGAAGAGACGCTGGTGCACACGGGGCAGCATTTCGACAAGGAAATGTCGGAACTGTTCTTCACCGAATTGGACCTCCACGAGCCAGAAGTGAACCTGGGAATCTCCGGCGGAAGCCACGCTGCCATGACCGGTCGGATGCTCGAGGCCCTAGGAGCCGAGTTTGAGTCCCGTTCGCCTGAGATGGTCATCGTCTATGGCGACACGAATTCCACGCTCGCGGCATCGCTGGCTGCAGCCAAGTTGCATATACCTGTCGCACATGTCGAAGCGGGCCTCAGGTCGTTCAACAGGCAGATGCCCGAAGAGATCAATCGAGTGTTGACGGACCACATGAGTACCCTCCTGTTCTGCCCGACATCGGATTCAGTGTCCAACCTGGCGAACGAGGGCATCACCCAAGGCGTCCATCACGTTGGCGATGTCATGTACGACACGGTGCTATCGGTTCGCGAACTGTTGCAGTCCCGGACGCCCGCTCGAGTTGAACTCGGCTTAGAGGCGCAGTCCTATGTGATCGCCACGGTGCATAGGGCTGAGAACACCGACTCACGCGAGTCGCTCACACGGGTGTTTGATCACCTCAGGTCCTACGACCAACCGGTGGTGCTGCCGCTGCACCCTCGTACAGCGGCAGTCTGTGAAAGTTGGGGCGTCTCGACTGACGGACTGACGATCGTTGCTCCGCTCGGATATTTGGACATGGCTTCCCTTGTAGCCGATGCATCTGTGGTGGTCACCGACTCCGGCGGACTCCAGAAGGAGGCCTATTTCCACCAGGTCCCTTGTGTGACCATGCGAGGCGAGACCGAGTGGGTCGAGACTGTCGATGCAGGATGGAACCGTCTATGGGGAACTGACTACAAATCACCCCGCCGTGCAATCACCGAGTACGGAACCGGTCATGCCTCACGTCAAATCATCGGCATCATCAAGGAATTTCTCACTCAGGCCGAAGGTGGATCAGATCCCCAGCGGTGATCGTGTGCCTCTCCCCACCTGAGTCGACAATCAAGGCACCTGTATCAGTGACCTCAGTCGCCGTACCGATCAGCGTCTCATTACTCATCTCGATTCGAACACGCTCACCGAGGGTGGAACAGTGATTGCTGTATGGGCCGATGAGAGACGCGGGCTCACCGGCCTCAAGAAGTGGCAGCCACCTGATATCGAATCCCGTGACGATACGGGTGATCAGATCCCACCGATCGATAGGGCCAGCGAGTTCATCCAGCGATGCGGCACGCTCACGTAGTTCCTCGGGCATGACTCCCCAGTTGATGTTCAACCCCAGCCCCACCAATACGAACGGGTCCGTCGGATCCCATTGGACCAGTTCGGCGAGCAACCCTCCGAACTTTCGATAGCCAAGCGGTGAAGTTGACGCGTCTGCATCGTGGTTCCCATCGACCAAAACGACATCGTTGGGCCACTTCAGGGACACGCCCTCGATGCCCAGGGATTCAATCGCGTCAATGACGGCGAGCGACAGGCACATCGTCAACAGCGTCCTCACCGCGGCATCGACCTCAGCGACTGGGAATCCGATAGTCATGAGGATCGATGACCCCGGTGGGGCATCCCAAGTCCGGTCCAAGCGGCCACGACCGGCTGTCTGGTGATCGGCTACCAGGATCACCGCACGCGAGTCGTTTCCCTCAGAGTTGCCGGAGGGTGTATTCGCCCTCCCCAACCCGCGAACGATTCCTTTCATATCCGCGTTCGTGGACCCCGTTTCGGTGACATGACGTATGTCAGAGAAGCGGGTTCCTTCTAGCGCTAACTTGGCAGTGTTGAAGCTCACAAGGGAAAGTTAGAGGGTGTTCTCAAAAGTTCTCATAGCAAACCGTGGAGAAATTGCGGTCAGGGTCATCCGCGCCTGCCGTGAAATGGGTATCTCCACCATCGCGGTCTACTCGGATCTGGACCGCGATGCGCTCCATGTCCGCCTCGCTGACGAGGCGTATGCGTTAGGCGGCCAGACCGCCGCCGAGAGTTACATCGACGCTGACAAGATCCTCGACGTAATCAAGCGTTCGGGTGCAGAGGCGGTCCATCCCGGCTACGGGTTCCTCTCCGAGAACGCCCGCTTCGCCGAGATTCTCGAAGCCCA
>JAGQSZ010000087.1 GCA_020439285.1 Microthrixaceae bacterium | reverse complement strand
TTACTACTGATCAACTTGTCCAAGCAGCTGCTCAGCGCTGGCTTGAGATCATCGGCGAAGCAGCCGCAGGCCTGTCCGAAGAATTCAGGACTACTCACCCCGAGGTCGCGTGGCGTGATCTGATCGGAATGCGGAACATCCTCGCTCACGGGTACTTCCACGTAGACCTCGACATCGTGTGGGTTGCAATTACCCGTGACGTGCCGCACCTTCGAGACCGTCTTAGCTAACTGAGATGGTGTCGTTCCAGAGGGTTTCTGATCCTCGAGTTGGCTTGGATAGTTCATTTGATGGGCCATCGGTCTCTCGGGAGTGCCCGGTGGTCATCGTCCGCTGAGAGCTTCCCGGCGCTCAATGTTCGATAATCGGGGCGCTGTAATAGCCTTGATCACGTGTCGTTTCTCCAGCCCGATGTTCCGGGCCGACCCGGTCAGGCTCCGGGCAGCGTCGACTACCGCTTCGCAAGACGCCAGACGCTGTTCCAGTTCCGCGCGGGTGAACTGACTAGATCCGACGTCTGCGACGCTCACAGCGAGTTGATGAGGGTCGCGATCAACTGCTCCCAGAAGTCGACCGCGAAGTGTCCTGTGTGTGAGGAACGCCAACTCCGGTTCGTGCGTTATGTATTTGGTCCGCGTCTGCCCTCGGGTGGACGCGTAGTCGCTTCTCGAGCCGAGATGCGAGCACTCGGTGACCGTGGATCCAACTTCCGTTGCTACACCGTTGAAGTGTGTATCGAGTGCCGTTGGAATCACCTGTTACAGATCGAACCGATCGGCCGAGATAAACAGTGACACCCAAGGGAACCAACAAACCCAAGGGAACTGCTGCCAAGGGAACCAAGCGACGCTTCATCTGGGGTCTACGGCGAGTGGCGTACGCCGTTTTGGTGCTCGCAGTCGTGTCCATGGGCGGGCTGTGGATGGCGCTCAACACCATCGATCTGCCTCCAGCCAAACCATCCGCACAAACTTCCTTCGTTTGTGATTCAACGGTCAGCTTCGGCGACTGCGATTTTGACAACTCGATGGCGCATCTGTCCGCCGCCGAGGAACGCGTCAATGTCGAATACGAGGACCTGCCGACCGTGCTGGTCCAAGCCGTACTCGCAGCCGAAGATCAGAAGTTCTTCGATCACGGTGGAATCGACCCGATGGGAATCGGTCGAGCGGTTTACACGTCGCTGCGAGGCTCGAGCCGCTCACGCCAGGGCGGGTCGACGATCACCCAGCAGTACGTCAAGTTGACCTATCTGACGTCGGAACGAACGATTTCCCGCAAACTCCGTGAAGCCGTGTTGTCGATCAAACTCGAAGGACAACTCGACAAGCGTGACATCCTCACCCGCTACCTCAACGAGATCTACTTCGGCCGCGGCGCATACGGGGTGGAAGCAGCGAGTCGGGCCTATTTCGGAATCGGGGTCCAGAACCTCAAATTGCACCAGGCCGCGTACTTGGCGGGGCTGATCCGATCACCAGAATCAGCTGACGCGGTCAAGGACCCCAAAGAGGCAACCCGGCGTCGGGCAACCGTTCTCGCCAACATGGTCAAACAGGGCTACATCACATCTGAAGAAGCCGATCAGGCGAACGCGGTGCCATGGATCTGGACCCGTACCGATGACGATGGCAACCCACAGAACATGACCGTGTTGCCCCGCAACCGAACCGGTACCGACCTTGCCCATGTGCGCTATTCCGAGATCGGATCGCAGTACTGGATGGCAGAGGTTCGCAAGCAACTGCGTGAACGATTCGGGACAGGCGCCGAGACCCGCGGACTGCGTGTCTACACAACCTTCGATCCGACGACTCAACGTGCTGCTCAGGACGCGGTCACCAAGACACTGAATCGATCCAACGGGCCCGTCGGGTCACTCGTGGCGGTTGATGAGAAAGGTCGGATCACAGCGATGGTGGCTGGCACCGACTACTCGAAGTCAAAGGTGAACCTTGCACTCGGCAAGAGGGGCGGGGGATCGGGACGTCAACCCGGATCTACGTTCAAGCCCTTTGCTCTAGCGGCCTTCATCGAGGACGGTTATTCGATCGAGTCCCCGTTCCGGTCTCCGCCGACCACCGAATTCGAGGGCGTCTACAACTCGCCGGGCAAACTCTGGAACCCGAAGAACTTCGGTAAGGCCGACCTGGGTGTGCTCAGCGTCGAGGAAGCGACCTGGAAGTCCTCCAACACTGTCTATGCAGGCATGGTCAACCTGGTGACCCCTGAACGTCTCGCTGAGATGGCACGTCGCTTGGGAGTGAAATCAAAGCTGACTCCCAGATACGCGTTGGTGCTCGGATCCGAGGAAGTCTCGGTGCTCGACATGGCCTCCGCGTATTCAACGTTCGCCGACAGGGGCAAACACATAACTCCCTACATGATCACCCGAGTCGAAGACTCAACCGGACGCGTCCTCTTCGACGCGTCCGAGTCGGTCAAGGCCACCCAGGTCATCGACCAAGGCGTTGCCGATACCGTCAACTGGACACTCAAGGGCGCCATCGAGCACGGCACCGGAACTGCGGCCCGGATCTCTACCCCAGCAGCCGGCAAGACCGGTACCACCACCGACTCCAAGGATGCGTGGTTCGTCGGATACACCTGTCACCTGACCGCGGCGGTCTGGATGGGCTATGAGCAGCCCCGCACCATGAAGGACTTCAAGGGTCGAGAGGTGTCGGGTGGTTCATTCCCTGCCGATATCTGGCGGGAGTTCATGTCCAAGGCAACCAAGGGTGATCAACCCTGCGAGTTTCCCCAGACCGATTTCGGTCAGCGGATCGTGAATCAGAGTCTCGCGTCCAAGCGCACCACGACCACCACTGAGAACCCCAACGGGTCGACCACCACTTCTACAGCTGATGGCGAAGGCGACTCGTCGACCACGAGCTCGCCTTCCACCACTCAGCGCCCGACTCCGTCAACCACGTCTGCGCCGACTTCGACGACACCGCCGACCAGCTCGGCCCCAGCGACCACTGCGGCGCCAACCACAACGGCGGCCGCTGCGGGGGACTGAGCCCCTGGTGTACTCCCGGCCCGGTGGCTGAGAGGTAATCAGGTGTGAGAGAGCGGGTAGGTCTGCCTGCTTTTATATCGGGTTGGGCCTGTCGTAAACTTTTGGAAGGCCGGTAGCCGAGGGGCGCTGGACCGAAACAGGAGGCAGAAATGGCACCGAATTCGAAGGTGACAGTGCCGTTCGTGCGCTCGCGTAAAGCGAGCCATGGCGATGACCCGCTGGTGATGATCACCGCGTACGACGCCCCCGGCGGCCGAGTGGCCGCAGAGGCAGGTGTCGACATGGTGCTGGTGGGTGATTCACTCGCCATGGTCGTCCTCGGCTACGACGACACGCTGCAGGTGACGGTGGATGACATCGCCCATCACACAGCAGCGGTGGCGCGGGGCGGATCCGGGTTCCTGTTGGTCGCTGACCTGCCCTGGATGAGCTACCACCTGAGCGCGCAGGACACTGTTACCAACGCTGCGAAGCTGATTCGTGCAGGTGCTCACGCCGTGAAACTCGAAGGCGGTCGCAAACGAGTTCCGATGGTTGACGCCCTCGTCGCAGCGGAGATCCCCGTCATGGGCCATATCGGGCTGACGCCCCAGTCGGTCCACGCAATGGGCGGGTTCAAGGTTCAGGCGCGTGAGTCCCAGGCGGCTCTGCAACTAGTCGCCGATGCCAAAGAACTCGAACACGCCGGCTGTTTCTCGATCGTCATCGAAGGTGTTCCCGACGAGGTGGCCGCGATGGTCACCGAATCGGTTGGTGTCCCCACCATCGGGATCGGCGCCGGAAAGCATTGCGATGGCCAGGTGCTGGTCTGGCATGACGTGCTCGGAATCGAGGACCGTGTCGCACCCAAGTTCGTGCGCCGCTATGCGAACCTCAAGGGCGCTGCGCTCGAAGCTGTTTCGGCCTACGCGGCCGATGTGCGAAGCGGCGCGTTCCCAGATGATTCCGAGAGCTACCACTTGAGCGCCGAACAGGTCGAGGCGCTTTCTCTCTACGGCTCGCAGGACTGATTCGCTGCCATCTTGGAGTCGTCAGCAGTCTGAATGAACCGGGTAGAGCACCCCGGAACACTCTTTGTTGTGGACTCGCTAGGTTGGCCCCATGGACCCCTTGTGGAGAAATGTGGCGCCACCAACTACCATTGCACGGTCCTTTGGTGGCCCCGGCTTCCAAGGGATGATCGATGCAACGGGCGTTGCCCCACCGCATCCAAAACCAAACAAACCCTGTCCCGCGTGCACGGAGACGTTCACAAGGCGGGACCCTCACGGCAGGTAGCCGAGGTCCATAGGGAGGATCAGCAATGACAACTCGCGTGTACGAGTTGATGATCATCATTGACGCCGATGTCGACGACATGGTGGGCAAGGATGTCATCAACAAAGCCAAGACCATGGTGGAAGCCGACGGCGGTTCGGTCCCCACGGTCGACCATTGGGGCCGGCGTCGCTACGCCTATCCGATCAACCACAAGACCGAGGGTGTCTACTCGGTCCTGGAGATCGTGACCGAAGCCCCCAACCTTGATGAAGTAGATCGCTTCCTCCGACTTGCGGACGAGGTCGTCCGCCACAAGTTGATTCGTCTGCCTGACGCCGAAGCCACCCGACGTGGCCTCATCGGCGCGGCAGGCTGAGCACTGGAGCAACGATGGCATCAGGAAACACAGTCGAACTGATCGGAAACGTCACCCGCGACCCCGAACTCCGCTTCACCCCCAGTGGTGCACCGGTTGCAACTTTCGGGCTTGCGGTCAACAGGCGTTGGCGTAATCAGCAGACCAACGAATGGGAAGAGTCCGTCTCTTTCTTCGACATCGTCAGCTGGCGTGAAATGGCCGAGAACGTCGCGGATTCCCTGACCAAGGGAACACGGGTGATCGTCACTGGTCGTCTCGAGCAGCGCAGCTGGGAGACCGAGAACGGCGAGAAGCGTTCGAAGGTCGAAGTCATTGCAGACGAGGTTGGACCCAGCCTGCGTTGGGCAACGGCAGAGGTCACACGCAACGAGCGTCGTGACAATGGAAGTAGCGGAACCGGTTTCGGTTCACCGCCCCCGATGAATGAGCCACCTGCTGGTGGATTTGATGATGGTGAGGATCCGTTCTAATGGCTAAATCAAACAAGCGCAGCCCCAAGGGCAAGCCGAAGGACTCAGGCCGCAAGTTCAAGAAGAAGGTCTCTGTTCTCAACACCGAGGCGATCGAGTACATCGACTGGAAGGACGTCAATCTGCTGCGTCGTTTCGTGTCGGACCGTGCCAAGATCCGTGCCCGCCGAGTAACCGGTAACGATGTCCAGCAGCAGCGTGCGATCGCTCTCGCAATCAAGAACGCTCGCGAAATGGCATTGATTCCCTACTCCAACCGTGTGACGACCCAGCGTGGTGGCCGCAACCGGGATCGAGATGGTGATGATCGTCGTGGACGCGACCGCAACAACGACGAGGCCGAAGAGATGACCGAGGAATTCGCGGAGATCGGTGACGAAGAGATCACCGAGACCCCGGACTTGGACATGGTGGATGCCGGAGGTGAGGCATGACCCAGTTGCAGGTGATTCTTCGCTCTGACGTCGATGGTCTCGGCAAGCGTGGCGATGTGGTCGAGGTCTCCAAGGGCTACGCCCGGAACTTCCTCGAGCCCAAGGGCCTAGCGTTTCCCGCTTCCGCTGGTGCCATCGCCCAGGCCGCCGCTATGCGTCAGGCCCGCGACGTCAAGGACGCCCGCGAGCGTGAGGCAGGCGAGGAGATCGCGAAGGCTCTCGTTGCCCGCACGATCGAGATCGCGGTCAAGGTCGGTTCGACTGGCCGTCTGTTCGGTTCTGTGACCGAGGCAGACGTCGTCGCAGCGATCCAGTCCCAGACCGGTATCGATCTCGACCGCAAGGCGATCCACCTCGATGAGCACATCAAGGATCTCGGATCGCATCAGGCAACGGCACGTCTACACAGCGATGTGCAGTTCCCGATCACCCTCGAGGTAGTCGCAGCCGAGTAAACCGAGCTCCTCTCGGTAACTGAATATCTATCCAAGTGGGCCGTCCCGATCGGGGCGGCCCACTTGTGTGAAGGGCACGCGAGACCGGACCGGGGTGGAGTCGACGGCTGCTGTTGAATCGGTCGCACCGCGACCCACTGTCACAGCGAGCGGGCACAATCATTTACAACCAGAGACCACTCCGGCACCGATCGTTGAGTCCCGATTCATCCACACCAATTTCCCCTTGATCCACAGAAACCCACAGGCAACCCACAAGCAATATGCAGGGTTGTTGTTCTTACTGTTCACAGGCCCGATATCAGAGGATGTAACCAATGAGTCAGTCATCCGATCGCGGTTCCTCAGCCCTGCGCGTACCGCCCCACAGTCTCGACGCTGAGGAGTCCCTCCTCGGCGCAATGTTGCTCAGCGATCAAGCGATTTCCGCCTGTACAGGTCTTGTCTCAATCGATGACTTCTACAGGCCGGCGCACCGCCATATTTTCGACGCGATCAATACCCTCTACTCCAAAGGAGAGGGTGTCGATCCAGTCACGGTGGCAGCCGAGTTGTCCAACGCCGGTGTGCTCGACGCTATCGGCGGGCCAGCCACGCTGATCAGCCTGCAGACCCGCACTCCAGCCATCACCAATGCTTTGCACTACGCCAAGATCGTCGAGGAGAAAGCGCTTCTGCGACGTCTGATAAGTACCGCCAACGAGGTGGCCGAACTCGGGTATTCACCCCTTGATGACATGGCCAAGACCGTCGATCTCGCGGAGAGCTTGATCTTCTCGGTAGCCGAACGTAAGAACTCGGATTCGCTCGAAGCTCTAAGCCCGCTCCTCGACGCGAGCATGGAGCGGTTCGAGCTTCTCTACGAACGTCGCGACAAGGTTACGGGAACACCCAGCGGGTTCATCGATCTCGATCACAAGCTCGCCGGCCTGCAACCGGGTGCGTTGATCGTCGTAGGTGCTCGACCAGGTATGGGCAAGACTTCGTTCGCGCTCGGTTTGGCTGCACATGCCGCTGTCAAAGAAGACCTGCCGGTGCTCTTCTTCTCCTTGGAAATGAGCCATATGGAGGTGACCCAGCGCTTGATCGGTTCCGAGGCGCGTCTCGAGTCGACCAAGCTGCGCACCGGCAACCTGAACGACGCTGATTGGAGCAAGATCACCAAAGCCATCGGTCGTCTCGGCGAGGGGCAGCTGTGGATCGATGACAACCCGGCCATGACGGTCACCGAGATTCGTGCGAAGGCCAGAAGGCTTCGCGACCGTCTCGATCAGCCACTCGGGCTCATCGTTGTCGATTACCTGCAGCTGATGTCGGGTCGTGGGTCCGCCGAGAGCCGCCAGATAGAGGTTTCCGAGATCAGCCGTGGTCTCAAGGTGCTGGCACGTGAGCTCGAAACGCCTGTGGTCGCTTTGTCACAGCTGTCCCGTCAACTCGAACAACGATCGGATCGTCGCCCGATGCTCGCCGATCTGCGTGAATCGGGCTGCATGGTCGCAAGCACCCGTCTTCTTCGCGCTGATGACAACTCGGAGGTCACACTCGGCGAACTGGTTCGCTCGGGTGAACGAGATGTCCGAGTCTGGTCACTCGATGAGGATTGGCGGCTCGTCCCGGCGACGCTCACGCACGCGTTCCCGAGTGGAACCAAAGAAGCGTTCCGGATGCGGCTTGCGTCGGGCAGAGAAGTGACCGCAACAGCGAATCATCCGTTCCGCACGGTTTCGGGCTGGCGACGCCTCGATGAACTGAGCGTCGGTTCGCGCATTGCGGTGCCTCGCACGCTCGACTCGCCTGAAGCGGTCAACAAGGTCGACTTCGGCGAGCTCGCCAACCTAGCGAGCGCTGCCATCTCAGCTGGACGAGTGCCCCGAGCAGTTTTCGGTCTTGGTTCCGAGCCACTCGCAACGGTTCTAGCCGGAGTATTCGGTCACGTCGGCTCGCTCAGTGTCGGCGAACTCAGGGGCCGTCCACATGTCAGGGTCACAGCGGCCAGTTCAAAACGGCAACTTCTCGATGACCTACAGACGCTGTTGCTGCGCTTCGATGTTCAATCCCGCATAACCGCGGTGGGAGCCAATGGGCGGCGACACCGGCTTTGGATCCATGGCATCGACAACCAGCGGGTATTCCTACAGCGAGTCGGCATCAGCGGCGAGCGGGGCAAACAGGTCGATTCCGCGCTGCAAGCCCTCGGCGAGGGCAAGGGCAACCCAAACGTGGACACGCTTCCCGCAGAGACCAAGGACCTGGTCCTGCGTGCGCTGGCCGATGCCGAAATGACCCAGCGCGAACTCGCTGAGGCAATAGGGGAGCAGTACTGCGGCGGTTACTTCCTGGGCACTGACGCACGACCCCGGTGTTCATGCAGGCAGCGGCTCGAGCGCATTGCAGAGGTGACCGGGTCCAAGGAACTCGCCGCGCTCGCCACCTCGGATGTCCTTTGGGACGAAGTCGTGGAAATCACCTCGGTCGGCGAACAAGAAGTCTTCGACGCAACAGTCCTAGGCACTCACAATTTCGTTGCCAACGGCATCGTGGCCCACAACTCGATCGAACAGGACGCTGACGTGGTCCTGTTCCTGTACCGCGATCAGGTCTACAACACCGATACGCCCGATCAGGACATGGCCGAGGTCATCATCGCCAAGCACCGTGCCGGCCCCACCGGCACAGTGCGCCTGGTTTGGCTCGACTACTGCACCACCTTCACCGACATGGCTAGGGACGTCTGACGCTCGATGCGATAGGCCCGGCCTATCGCAGACATAGACACAATCTATTTATATCGTCAATCGTCATCGGGTATAGTCATATACGTCAACTATGGCAACCAAACGATTAGAGGTGTTACCGATGCCGGTCATCAATTCCAAGATCAAGCCTTTTGAGGCAACCGCTTTCCACAATGGCGAGTTCATCGACGTGTCCGACAAGGATCTCGATGGCAAGTGGGCCGTGTTCTTCTTCTATCCCGCCGACTTCACCTTCGTCTGCCCGACCGAACTCGGCGACCTGGCCGACTACTACGAGGAACTCAAGGGCATGGGCGTCGAGGTCTACTCGGTTTCGACCGACACGCACTTCACCCACAAGGCTTGGCACGACACATCCGACACCATCGGCAAGATCAACTACCCGATGATCGGCGACCCGACCGGTGACATCAGCCGCAACTTCGACGTCCTTCGTGAAGGCCAAGGCCTTGCAGACCGCGGCACCTTCCTGATCGACCCCGACGGCGTCATCCAGTTCACCGAGGTCACCGCAGAGGGCATCGGCCGTAACGCTTCGGAATTGGTCCGCAAGATCAAGGCTGCTCAGTACGTCCGCTCGCACCCAGGCGAGGTCTGCCCCGCCAAGTGGGAAGAGGGCGAAGAGACCCTTGCTCCCTCACTGGATCTCGTCGGCAAGATCTGATCTTCTCCCGCCCGGCGGGCGCGGTCACTTCAGGGTGGTTCCCCCCACCACCCGTTCCCGATCCGAGGGCCGGTCCTCTCCACGGCCCTCGGATCGAATCCCTACCGGAGAGCCCCTCACTGTCGCCCCGGCATCGCCGGCAGCGGCTAGGTCCACTCGCGCTCGGAGGCAGCAATGCTCGACAAGAACCTCGCAACCCAACTGAAGTCCCACCTGGAACGGATCGTTCACCCCATCGAACTGATCCCGTCAGTGGACGACAGCGCCAAATCGACTGAGCTGATGGAACTGCTCACCGAGATCGCAGACATGTCGGACCACATCGAACTCCTCCCGAGCGTCGAAGCCGCCGATGGACGCACACCCGCGTTCGACATCACCAGAACCGGAACCGACGTCTCGGTGCGGTTCGCCGGGATCCCGATGGGCCACGAGTTCACATCGCTGGTGCTCGCGCTGTTGCAGGTCGGGGGACATCCACCGGCAGCAACCGAGGAGACTGCCGAGGCCATCCGTGACTTGGAGGGCGAGTACCGCTTCGAGACCTATTTCTCGCTCTCGTGCCAGAACTGCCCCGACGTCGTTCAGGCGATCAACGCCATGAGCGTCCTCAACACCAACGTCTCGCACACCGCGATCGACGGCGCTCTGTTCAAGGACGAGGTAGAGGCACGCCAGGTCATGGCCGTGCCGACCGTCTTCCTCAACGGCGAACTGTTCGAGTCGGGCCGTATGTCGCTCGACGAACTCGTAGCCAAGCTCGACAGCGGTGCCGAGGCGAAGGCTGCGGAACGACTGAACGAAAAGGACGACTTCGACGTCCTAGTCATTGGCGGCGGACCAGCAGGAGCCGCGGCAGCGATCTACTCGGCACGCAAGGCGATTGCCACCGGCGTGGTCGCAGAGCGTTTTGGTGGCCAGGTGCTCGACACCATGGCCATCGAGAACTTCATCTCGGTTCCCTACACCGAGGGACCAAAGTTCGCCACGGCACTCGAACAACACGTCCGTGAATACGACGTGGACATCATGAACCTGCAGCGGGCGGCCCGGCTGATTCCGGCTGACGAACCCGGTGGTCTCATCGGTGTCGAACTGGAAAACGGTGCTCGACTCAACTCGCGGACAGTGGTCCTCGCCACCGGTGCACGCTGGCGTCACATGAATGTCCCCGGCGAGGACGAGTATCGCAACAAGGGCGTCGCGTACTGCCCGCACTGCGACGGTCCGCTGTTCAAGGGCAAGCGTGTCGCGGTCATCGGCGGCGGTAACTCGGGCGTCGAAGCAGCGATCGACCTCGCTGGCATCGTTTCGCATGTGACTCTGATCGAGTTCGACAGCGTGTTGCGTGCTGACGAGGTTTTGCAGGCCAAGCTCTACAGCCTCCCGAATGTCGATGTGATCACTGATGGTCTGACCGTCGAGGTCCACGGCGACGGATCCAAGGTCACCTCGTTGACCTATGAGGATCGAACCACTGGTGATCGTCACGACA
>JAGQSZ010000086.1 GCA_020439285.1 Microthrixaceae bacterium | reverse complement strand
GCCGACGAGCCTTCTTGGTGTTTTCACTTGCCTTGGGCTTGACCGAGGTGGACGGCGAGGAGGAGTTCGACTTTGATGCGCTCGAGGTCTTGGTAGATGACGTGGTTGACCCGGACCCGGCGGACGCCCCCTTTTTCGACACGGAGATGTCCCTGGCACCGGCAAAGGGACCGCCGGCCAACGTCACTGCGCACGCGATCGTTCCTGCCATGAGCAGTCGAATGTGTCTTGTCCGGTCCAAAGCCATTGTTCTATTCATCGATCGGTCAGCCCCCAAGGTTGACTTTGAATCGACTTCGCTTGCTCCTCGAGTCGGCAACAAACGCCCATATGTTACAGAAATGTTGCGATTATGGCTACAGATACTGTTCCCATAGCTACTACCAGTGGTTCGCAGATCAACCAGATAGGCCCGGTAGGATCGATTGATCCCCCCGTAAATGAACTCGGACGACTCGTGCCAAACAGCATCTCTCAAGCAATAAATGAACTGAAAAATGCCCAGAAGTCCTCACGGGGCGCCGCGGCGTACTCGAGATTCATCAACCGTCCCCTCGGCAGGGTTCTCGCTGCAGTCGCTCACGTGAGCGGTCTGAGCCCAAACCAAGTCACAGTTGTTAGCGGATGCGTGACTTTCTGCGGCATTGCAGTACTGGTGCTGGTGTCCCCGTCCTGGTGGTCATCACTTCTCGTTTCGGCACTGCTGGTCCTTGGCTATGCACTCGACTCAGCAGATGGGCAGGTGGCACGCCTGCAGAAGCGTTCCAGCCCTGAGGGCGAATGGCTTGACCATATGGTTGATGCTCTCAAGATGGGGTCGATCCACACCGCTGTGCTCATCTCGTGGTTCAGGTTCTCGGACCTGTCGACGAGGTGGTTGATAGTCCCGGTGATTGCGCAGATCGTCGCATCAGTGTTCTTCTTCGGAATGATCCTCACTGATCTACTCCGCCGCAACTTTCAATTGCGGAACCCCGAAGCAGAACTCCGGCGCAGCAACGAGGCAGAAGCAGTCAATACTCTCTACTCACTGGCTGTGCTTCCCGCTGACTACGGGTTTCTCTGCCTGATCTTCACGACACTGTGGATTCAGTCGCTGTTCGTCACTATCTACACGACGATTACCGCTCTCACATCGGTATTGTTCCTGCTGGCACTCGGTCGCTGGTACCGCGACGTCAAGTCACTCAAGTAGCCCGTTCGCTCTCGTAAGACCGGAGCTCTACGTCCCTAGCGACGGATTCAAGCTACCTAGATGAACAAGGCCTATGCACGTGCTCCACGTCGACGACGGCGAGCGTTTTCGGGTTCGTCCGATGCGACCGTCGTGGCCCGTGACTGACCTTCGACAGCTCGGATCGGGTCACCTTGACGTTTTCCACCGCGTGTTTCTGCCGCTGGCCCCGCAGGGTGCTTTGACTGCAGCGGCTCCAAGTGCCTCGCGGGAGTTCGCTTTCCTGATGAGTCGATAGGTGAATAGTCGTATGAGGCGTAATCAGAACCTCGGCTCACCGGGACCATGGTCACAACGGTTCCCAGGAATCTGGCCCCTACCGAAGCAAGCGCACGGACAGAGGTGGACATCTGGTTTTGCGTGGTCTTCTGGTGTCTCACGACCAACACCACGCCGTCTGCGCGAGCTGCCAGCACCGCTGCATCGGTGACTGGTAGCAACGGAGGGGTATCGATGATGATCATCTCGTATTCATCGCGGAGTGATATGAGAATGCTCCGCATCTCTTCGCTATCGAGCAGTTCCGATGGGTTCGGCGGAATATGCCCGGCAGTTAGCACGAAAAGCCCGCTGCGTCCCCAGGGCTGAATAGCCTCGTGCACATCGACATGGCCAACGATTGCGTCCGAGAGACCTACCGATCGCTCCAAACCGAAATACTTGGAGACCATCGGGCGACGAAGATCGGCTTCTATGACCAACACCTTCCGACCGGCCGCCACCATCGCTAGAGCAAGATTCGCGCTGGTCTGCGACTTGCCCTCGCTGGAGACCGATGACGTCACGACGAGCACCTGAATGGAGCCACCGGTATCGACGAACTGCAGGTTGGTTCGCAGTTTCCGGAACGCTTCTAGTTGAAGCACCTTGGATTGATCATCAAGGGTGAGCGGTTCATCCTCAGAAGTTGGATCAAAGGGAATACTCGCGAGAATCGGCCCACCACCGAGTTCGATGATCTCCTCATCGGAGTGAAGCGACTTGTCGCGCAAATCGAATGCCAGAGCACACGCAAGTCCAATCAGGACCCCTAGAACCCCAAAGAGGCCAACGGTCATTATCGGACGCTTTGGAACTTGGGAGAGAGTGGGACCAGAGACCAAGTCCAAGTTCACCGAAGCCGGGCCATCGCCTGCGTTCTCGACCTGGTCGACCATCACGACAAACTCTTCAGACAGCGCATCGGCGACAGTCGTCGTCAGCTCCGCGGACGGGGATGTGACAGTGGCGGTCAACAGGACCGTATCGATATCACCGGTCGCGCCGATCATGCGCTGAACCTGCTTCGGAGTCATATCCAGATCTGCGCGTTCGATGATCCCCTTTGCCAACCGGTCCGTCGACAGCAGCGCTACATACGAACTCACCCTTCGCTGTGCGAACTGGTCAGCCGAGAAGTTCGAGTTTGCGTTTGCGACCGTGGTTCGCACGAAAAAGGTGACCGATGATCGATACATCGGTGCTTCCCTCTTAACTGACACCACGCCAAAGGCCACACCAACGACGATGGGGATTGCCACAGCCCACCAGTATTTGCGCAGCGCTCTTAGGTATTGGCGCAGATCCATCCAGGAATCCTTTCTTCAGGAAGATTCTAGGGTGGTGTCAACGCTTTGCGGCGCAGTTGCCCTTAACTAGGTGAACTGCCTCAGCAAACGCTGCAGCATGATCCTGACCTATTACATCCCATGATCTAAGGGACAGGTCCGGCGGCACGTCCGGCAACGAGGTCTCCACTTGGTCGAGTGCACGAGCAAGGTCCTCCGAACTGAGTTCACCTTGGTAGAGAATCACCCATCCCTGCCCGACCTCATCAGCAACCTCCACGATCGATGACGCTGCGGGGGCGAGCACAGGGCGATTCAGCGACAAGGCAAGGATCAGCGAACTCGAATTCGTAATCCGCGAGAACGGCAGGACGACTAGGGAACTCTCCAGCACTTCTGATCTGAGTGTCTCATCGGAGACATAACTGTCGTCGAGCGTCACCCTCGGGTCACTCTCACAGAGTCTGTCGATCTCGTCTCTCAAGGTGGGGTCTTGGACAGCCCCCATGATCCTGAGAGTAAGTGACGACTCCGGCAGGTCGCCGAACGCCTCGATCAGGTCGGTCACGCCCTTGTATCGGCGAACGAGGCCGAAATGCACCAGTCGCCCTTTGATCGGATCGCGGTCCGGCGGATCGAACCAGTCCTTGAAGTGGCCAATCAGTGACCGTCTGTACGGTGCACCCGAAGGTGGAAGCGAGTCCGAGTTGAGAGTGATCCAGAGCGTCGTCCAGCGTTCGGACAGATTGATCACGAACCGCTGGAACACGTTCGGTCGCTCATGGGGGATCCGGTCGTGAAGTGTTCGTACCAATGCCTTGCGACCGACCTTGATGCGAAGCAACACGATGAAGAAGAGCGTTCCGCGGATTAGTGCCTTGGGTTTGGAAACACCTCGCACGAGTATCTCTGGCCAGTGGAGATGGAACACGTCATAGTCACCCTTCAGAGCGCGGCCCCATGAGAAATACTGCGCATCAACGCTAGGAGGCATAGCTCTGAATAGCTGAACGATGTATGGATTCGTCTGTTGATGAGGAGGGCCAAAGGACTCCAGAACACGAATCCGGCCAGCCTCAGTTGTCATGTTCGAGGTTGTCGAGTGATCCACTTGGTCGACGTATCCCTTACCCATTCATCGGCCGCTAATGCGGATTACGAGGATCCCAAGGGTAACCTGATGAGATGGAGAACGTGTGACGTGGAGGGCACGATTTCAACTGGTCCGTACCAACGCTGGAACACCGCCGAGGTATCGAGGCAACTGACGGATCGTCAAGAGGAACGGTTTACCTGGCTAGCCAAAGTCGTTTCCCAGCTGGGTGTGTTCATAGCCGGGGTCGACTTCTATGTGATGACTGGCGGGAGTCTCACACTGTTCTTCACCATTGCATTCCTGCCGGTGTGTCTGGGAGGACTCCATCTCTACAAGACCGCGCGGTTGTTAGTTTCAGCGATCATTGCAACACTCGCTTGGGGAATCCTGTTGGCGTTCTATTCGAACGTTGACCACTGGGTGAATACCCACAACATGCAGATCTTCATCGGCAAGATTCTCACTGGTGCCTGCGCCTTCATGGTCGTGATCTGGGCCCGACGTCACGTCCCACTGAGCAGAATCTCGGTCCTGTTCGGTCTCGGCTTCTTGGTCAAGGCAGCACTACGTGGCGACTTCACGTGGAAATTCGGTCTCGCCAATCCAGTCACCTTCATCGTGTTGGGGCTATGTAGTTCCATCAAGAACAAGGCGGCCCAAGGCGCCATAACCCTGGGGCTGGGAGTTTTCGGGATGGCTACCGGTGCCCGGAGTTACTTCGCGTTCTGTTTTGTCACTGCGCTCATGTACATGTGGCAGAACGCGACGGCCAACAAGGGTTCCGAGACTGGTGAGAGCACAATGCACCGCTGGAGACCGGCACTCCTCATGGCAGTTCTGGGACTGGTCGTCTACTTCGGAGCATCATCGCTGATGACCTCGGGGGCTCTCGGGAAATCGCTCCAACAACGCTCGACGAAGCAGATCGAAGCTGCAGGATCCCTCATCGGCGGAGGACGCCCTGAATGGGCAGCCACCAGGGAACTGATGAAGCGCCAACCCCACGGATTCGGGATCGGGGTAGTCCCGACCTGGGGAGACTTGAGAGCTGGAGCGAGCGGACTCGCCTCCATCAACGTATTCGCCGGCGGACCGACCAAGGACTATATGTTTGGCGGAGCCTTCGAATTGCACTCAGGCCTGAGCGACTTCTGGGTGAACGGCGGATTCGTAGGAATAGGGCTCACCTTCCTTATCCTGTTCATCTTGATTCGAAACGTGAGCGCGTTGCTCGCCGAAAGAGAAGCGACCACATTCGTCATATTCGCTGTCAATCTCGCGCTCTGGTCCATGTTGTTCGGGCCTTTGTACACGGACTGGCTGCCCATCTGCATCGCTCTGGGTCTTTCAATGCTGCCCTCTGACGCCCACCGCACCGAGGAAGTCGATACGTCGGCGAAGGCCCTCAGCCGATGACCGAAGTTGAAGTCGAAGCCAGCGAGCATCCAGCTGAGCGGTCCTCGGTGTGGGCATCGGTTGCGCGAAGCGCAGGAGTCCAAGTCGTCGTACTCGGAGTCGGCACAGTATTTGGAATTCTCAACACCAGATTGGTGGTCGGCAACTTCGGCAAAGCGGCCTTTGCCCAGTTCGGCCTGCTCATAGCGATCGAGTCACTTCTGCCTTTCGCTGATCTGGGAATGTCTGCTGCGATCATCAATGCGATTGGGGGCTCGGAGAGCCCGAAGACTGACCAAACAGTCCAGGACACGCTCGTGACCAGCATCCGAGTCCTGAGTTGCTCGGGCGCTGTGATCATCTCGGTGGCAGCCATACTCAGTGGTCTGGGGCTCTGGACAACTGTGCTCGGTGACGGCCTCATCGAACATGCTGGACCTATTGCAGCGGCGACCTGTCTGGCATTGATAGGTCTGGCCCTACCGGTCGGCTTCGGCGACCGCACTCTTACCGGCCTAGGCAAGAACCACCTCATGATCGCCATCGGTGGACTTCAGCCCCCACTCGTATTCGCGACTCTGCTGATTGTGTCACACACCCGGGGCTCGTCGGCTGGCGGCTACTTGCCCGTCATCCCCTACATGGTGAAGTTCTTCCTGGCTATTGCAGCGGTCATTACTGCTGCGCGGCTCATAACGCCACAGATAGGTCGAGCGATCCGAGCGGCGCCAAAGATTCGGACAGTAAAGGGAGGCAAGGTATTCCACATGGCTTGGCCGATGCTGATCCAAGCCATCGCACTTCCAATTGCGATGCAATCAGACCGCATCGTCCTGAGCCACATGTCCAACGCGTCAAACCTGGCCATTTACAACCTGACCGCCCAGATGTTCACACCGATCGTGCGTGTCGTCGCTGTATCGAGCGCTGCACTCTGGCCGATCTTTGCTCGCGCAAGAGCCAAGAAGGACGTCGGCAGCCAATCCCCTCTTCCCATCGCCGGAGGCTTCGCTATCGCAGCGACAGCAGCCTGCATTGGGATCTCGCTGATCTCGCCGTGGCTTGCCCGAGTCGCTTCTGACGGGAAGATCACGATCTCAACATCGATGCTCTTAGCCTTTTCGTCGTTCATCATCTGTCAGGCGATCCAATATCCGCTTGGCACGTTCCTGACCGATGCTGCCGGACTCCGCTATCAGGCCTTCCTCCTCGTGTTGATGGTCCCGTTCAACCTCGTCGTATCAATCATGTTGACGAAACGCTATGGCGCCGTAGGCCCGGTCATCGGATCAGCTCTTGCGGCTTTGATCTTCCAGGCTCTTGGAAACCTGGTGTATGCGCAGCGTCGAATTTCAGCAAGTCGAGCAGAGTCGATCACCCATAGCTGAGCAAGGCCATTCGTCCAGGATGTCTGTCCCAACTATCGGACTATGAATTGGCGACTTCCTGGACGACCTTGTCCAGCTCCGCCCCGAAGGTCGCCACAGAATGGCGTTGTTGTGCACGTTGAGCGTCATTCGGCGCCGAAGCCACGACGCGATCCCAGTCCTGCACCATCTCGCAGATAGAACCAGCCAGAGCTTCATGTTCCCCTCGGGCCACAACGCGAGCCGTTTCATATCCATCAACGGCCTCGATCAACCCACCTGCATCACTGACGATCACCGGACGCCCAGCTAGCAGGGCCTCCACTGCGGAATTGCCAAATCCCTCGTCGGCCACCGAAGGCATGACCACAACGTCAGCCGAAGCCAGAACAGGCCACACATCATCAACAAAACCGAGGAAGTCGGTGACCTCTGAAAGACCGAGAGACTGCACTTGGGACATCAAGTCAGCTTCAAACCACTCGTAGCCGGCGAAGACCGAGCCGGCGAAAGTGATGCTCGAATCGATCCCGGAGTCGCGGACAATTTTCACCGCTCTGAGTGCAACGTCAGGACCTTTACGGGGCGATAGGCGTCCGACGAACAACACATTGATCCGCCCCTTTAGCTCTGGTCTTGGCCAGACCGGTGAGACCGGCCCTGTCACAGGATTGAGCACCACGTGGAAGCGATCGTTCAGCCGTCGGTGGCAGGCAACCATCGCTGCCTTTGTGAAATCACTGTTCGCAATAATTCTTGTCGCAAGCAGTAGCGGAGCAGCGAGGATCTTCTGAATGATCTTCGAGGCACCAGTCTCTGCTTCATGTATGTGCCAGATCACTGGAACTCGGAGCAGTCTTGCCAGCAAAGCCCACAGGGGGATCGTTATGGTCGACACGTACACGACTTGGGGCTGAACTGCCCTCAGCACCTTGATCCCAGGTCCGATCCCGCGACCAATATCCGCAACAAGTCGCAACGCACCCAGAGGCCCAAGGGCACTCTTTCGAAGGACTGCTGTCGGCCGTGTCAGGACTTCCACGCCTCGGGAGATCAACTCCTCTTGAAGAGGTCCGGAACTCGGAATTGTTACAACTACACGCCAACCGCGCTGTTGAAGCTGATCAACCGAATCCAGAAACACCCTGTCCGAACCGAATAGCTCAGCACCGGGATGCGCCATCAACACAACGGTCACAATTAGCCCTCATCACCCCAGCAGTAGATCCAGACCTGTAACATAGTTGTCATATTCGTACCGAAAGTGTAAAACTACGCAACGTTCTGTCGATCTACATAGAGCATGCACAAGGACAGCTGGGGAGCAAATGAGGTGAGCGCGGCTAATAGGTCGTTTGACTCAAGGTTAGCGGAGAGTCCGCCGACGATACCTGACGTACCCACGAGTCCAAATGCGTCAACAAAATTTCTGCCGGAAGTTGAGGCGGTCGCAACCTCGGGCTCCTATCACGGAGGTTACCAGTGAGAAGACGAGTGAGAATGCTGTCTGGCATCTCGATCGCCATGATCGCCATATCTGGGTGTTACAGCGCTTCGCCTGACCCAGTCACCACTACCGAACCGGGTTCCGCAGCGACTGACCAACCGAACATCACGGACCAGGACGCAACCACGACCACGACGGAAGCACCAACTACCACTATTGCGCCGACGACAACGATGCCTCCGGTCGCCGAGCCACCGACCGCTACGAACTCAGCTCTTGACCCGACGGGTCAGACAATTCCGGCCACGAACTACTCAATTCCCTCGGGCGCCATATTCATGGCACCGAACGGCAACGACGCCAACGCTGGGACCAAGTCAGCGCCGGTTCAATCAATTCGCCGCGCAATCTCACTGGCTCCATCAGGCGGGACAATCGTGATGCGTGGAGGCGAACACCGGACCTGGTATTCGAATTCCGCCGGGACAAGTTACGACATCGTCGCCAAGAGCCTGACTATTCAGGCATATCCGAACGAACAGCCATGGTTCAACGGCGCAGACGTCGTTTCGAGTTGGACCAATGCTGGCAACAACCGCTGGACCACACCATGGTCCACACCAGCATTCTGCGATGGCAAGTACTACAGCGCCGCTCCTACCACGCAGAACTCGAACAACACTGGACCCTGCAGCCACGTCGACATGGTGAAGGACCCGGCAAATCCACTCGCTGGCGACCCACAGATGGTGTTCGTGAACGGCGTGAACCTGCGACAGGTCAGCTCAGTTGCTGAAGTCAACGCGAACACTTTCCACTATGACTGGACCAAGAAGGTCCTCACGGTTGGAGTGAACCCGGCCGGCCGCACGATTGAGGCAACTGCTAGGCCCATCGCCATGGTCCTAGGCAACAACAAGGACTACACCCTCAGAGGAATCGGCTTCCACCGGTATGCGTCCAACGAGTACAGCAACCTGACTGGCGGAGCGGTGTACATCGGTGGGAACAAGTCCGTCATCGAGAACGTGGTCTTCTCACACAACGCTGGAACTGCTCTGACTCTGAGCACCCCGCGCCCAGGTTCACGCATAACGAAGTCCGTATTTGCCTTCAACGGAGCGCTCGGCGTCGGGGCCAATGGAAGCTCACGTGCAGGCACACGCAATGACATGGTCATAGAAGAAAGCGTGTTCTCGAACAACAACTCCGAAAAGTTCGGCTTGGGTTGTAACGCATCCTGCGCTGCGGGAAACATCAAGCTTGCGCACATGGTCGGCTTCACGGTGAAGAAGAGCATCATCGAAAATGCACAGGGACCCGAGGGAATGGGTGTTTGGTGCGACCTAGATTGTTCTGACGGGGTGATCGTGAACAACCTTGTCCGCAACAATGGCAAGCACGGAATCTTCTATGAGGTCTCGCGGGGCGGGATCATTGCTTCCAACCTGGTAGTGAACAACGCCGACAAGGGCATCATGCTCGGTTCAGCGACCACGAAGGTCTACAACAACACGATCATCACCAATCAGGATCTGAGCTGGAAGGCCCAGGGGATCATGACCTACGACGATCCTCGTTGGCCCGGAAATCCCTCAGATGTCGGTCCTAACACCAGCGGCGTGGAGATGGTCAACAACATCATCTCTGGCGCAAAGGGTGTGTTGATGCTGGCAACTGATGGAACTGCATCAGTCAGCACGAAGGCAGGGGATTTCTTCACTGCATTCAACAACAATGCGTACCACCACAATGCTGGCGAGAACTTCATCAACTGGTCCAACTCAAATCCAAGTGTTGGCAAGTACTTCAAGAACGTCGTCGACTTCAGCGCTCACACAGCGTGGGACAAGAAGGGCATCGACGTCGCCGGCGGGGCTGACCCATTCTTTGTGAACAAGGCATCAGGTGACTACCGGGTCCGCAAGGGCAGTGTGGCCGACAACACAGGTGCACCGCTGCCGTCCGACGTCGCGAACGCAATAGGCGTATCAGCGGGTTCTGTTGTCAGTCGTGGTGCTCTTAGCTGGCCAACTCCCAGCTGGTAACAACCTATCCGTCGAGGGATACAGGCTACGGCTTGGATGTGCGTGTAGTACGTCCGAGTCGCAGCCCGTCCCATATACCCCTGATTGCATAGGACAGCGGCCGCCAGGGCCGAAGGAAGGCACGTTTCCCCACTCCGCGAAGCAAGATCCGATAGGTCTCGCGAGGCGTCGCCAGGTACCACCGCCTTCTGAGCGATGGGTCGAGAACCTTTGCAGCAAAGATCAGTCGATTGCGGATGTTGTAGTAGTAGTAATCGGCCGAAAAGTCACGTGCTCCGGCCGAATCTGTTTCGCCACGGTCCTGGGTGCCACCTTCATCGTGTACAGCAAAGACATCATCTAGGACCTCAAGCGTTACTCCTGCTCTACTGGCTCGAACCGAGAGATCAACGTCCTCCCAGTAGAGGAAGTAGTCATCATCAAACCCGCCGAGGACGGACCACGCCTCGGCCGTTGTCGCTAAACATGCTCCGGTCAGCCAAGGCCATTCATTCGAGCACCCTTCATTGACGGGCCTGGACATGGTGCGGCCACGATAGACATCAAGGGCCCCTCCATCGAACCAAGTGGAGCCATCGGGGCGGACAATTCGGGGCGACAGCAATGACAGAGGCTCCTCTTCCAAGCGAGACATGACAGTCTCAAGTGACATTCTGGACAGGGTCGCATCCGGATTGAGCATCACAAAGGCGTCGGAACCGAGTTCGATGGCTCTGTCGATGCCCAGGTTCATGCCGGAACCAAATCCAAGATTCAGATCTGACTCGACCAACGTCCAGCCGTGTGTGTCCGCAAGGTGTCGGATCGCCGAGCGCGCCTCAGCAGTCGAGTAATTGTCGACCACGATCGTCACGAGTTCTGGGACCTGCTCCGCCAGCTGCGCGACGTTATGGCGAATCAGTTCAGCCGAATCAAAGTTGACGAT
>JAGQSZ010000085.1 GCA_020439285.1 Microthrixaceae bacterium | reverse complement strand
CGGCAGCGGTGTGATCGATGCTGTTGGCGATGGAGTCGATCCGACCCGGGTTGGTCGACGGGTCTGGACCTTCGGCGCCCAGTCTTACCGGGCGTTCGGAACCGCGGCGGAATACACCGTCGTCCCGGACGCTCTCGCTGTCGACCTGCCCGACGAGGTCAGCGACGAGTTGGGTGCATGCATGGGGATTCCGGGGATCACCGGCCACCGGGCCGTCTTTGATGATGGACCGGTGAGCGGTATGACCGTGTTGGTGCACGGCGTGCTCGGCGGGGTCGGTTCGATGGCGGCGCAGTTGGCCCGTTGGGGCGGAGCGACGGTGATCGGAACCGTTCGCCAGTCATCCGACATCACGAGGGTCGCCAACACGGTTGCTGATGTGGTCGTAGCGCTCGACGACGCCGATCCCGCGGCGACGATTCGTTCGACGGCCCCCGATGGTGTGGATCGAATCGTCGAGGTGGCGTTCTCCGACAACGTGGACCTGGACGCCGCTGTAGCTCACAACGGAACCGTGATCGCCGCCTATGCGACCAGGGCAGAGCGTCCGGATTTCCCGTTCTGGCCAATGCTGTTCGACAACATCACTATCCGACTGTTGGGCAGCGACGACTTCCCGTCGGAGGCAAAGGTTCAGGCTGCTGCAGATCTGACCGCAGCGGCACGCTATGGCGCACTCAGTGCACGCACCGGTGATCCGGTTCCCCTCGATCAGATTGTCGAGGCTCACGAGTTGGTCAGGGCCGGCGCGCCGGCACGTGTCCTGTTGGGCATCGAATGAGCGACGACTCACCCATAGATGCGAACATCAACTCCCCCGTCGTTGGGCTCGTGCATGTCACCACCGACGCCGATGGTCTAACGGTTACGCATCGTTGTCGCGTCCCCGGCCTGAAGTTGCGGCGCACCATCGACACCAGCCCGCCAATGTGGGCGACCGATCCGAACCCGGATCCCAGTTCGCGTTCGATCTGGGTGATGCCCGTGGGATGGCACGAGGGCTGGCACACCAACCCGCAACGGCAATTGGTCGTGCCGTTGTCGGGCAGTTGGTGGGTTGAGACCCAGGACGGGATCCGCACCGTGATGGGTCCCGGCGAACTCCACCTGGGTGATGACCTTGGCGCCGTCCCTGATGGGGACGGACGGATCGGCCACGACTCGGGCACCGAGGGCGACGAGCCTGTCGTGTTGTTGATGGTCCCCATCGACGGAGATCCCGAGCTGTGCGTCGACATTTCGTAAGCGCGAGTCGCTGACGGCGACGACTCCATGAATCGGCTGACCAGTTCCTAGCCTGCCGTCGCGACACTTGGAGAGCCTCCTGCAGGCTGTGCCTTCGCCTCTGGCGAATCAGCTGCCCTTATAGAGTCGTTCGAGGTCGACCAGTTCGACATCGTTGCGGTCCTTGGTTCGAGTGACCAGGCTCCTCGCGAACCTGGTGCCAAACAACACAAGGGTGGCGTCGGCGGCACGATCACCGAGCGCGTCTCGGAACTTTGCGAGCTTGTTCATGTGCGAAAACGTGATCTCCTCCCCAGATTTCGCCTCACCGAGAGCGGTGATTGTGCGCTCGCTGGGCGAGTCGCCGTCGTCACGGGCAGCGACGAGGTCCATCTCGTACTCCTTCCCGTCGACCGACACGGTGGTTGCTCCGATGTGCGTGCCGGGTTCTGCCAGTCCTGGAACGGTCGCGTAGTGCGTCGCCCAATAGCGGGCCATTCCTTCAAATGTGGGACCCACCACTTTCGAGCGGAAGATGGCATCGGCATCCAACCAGAATTCGCTCGCAGCAGCCCGGGTGCGGACGCGCAGCTGGTTCGGGCGAATGACCGCATAGTGGAAGCGGATGATCGAATCTCCTGGGAAGTACATCGGCCGGTTGTTCTTCGTCGGGTCAACAAGGCGCTCTATGAACTGTGCTCCGACCAACGTGGTCAGGATCGGGTCGAGGCGTGGTCCTGAGATCTTGGCGTAGTCGTTGATTCTCGCCGGCGTCCGGTGACCCAAAGCAGTCGCGGCCAGAACCGCGTGGTAGAGGTTCGGTTTGCGAGCCTGCGCGGTCGTCGGGTCCTCACTCAGCAGCACCTCAGCCTCGCGCGATAGAGGCGCCGAGGGTGCTAAGACGCGATGTGCAACCCAGCGGTCCAGGTCCTTGCGGTTCTTCGGCAGATCGTTGTCGACCATGTCACAGGCATAGGCCGCTACCCCGCCGATGATCGAGTACATGTGCGTAGCCAACAGCAAGTCCTCGGTCTGGTAGAGGCCGAGCGCGTCGCGGTAGTTGAATGGACTCATCCGCAGGTCGAGTCCGGCTCGGCCCCGCAGTGGAGCGGTTCCTGCAAGCAGGTTCGACATGACGGAGATCGCCGAGCCACAGAGCACGAGCCGGCACCGCGTACTGTTGCGCAGCTTGCCCTTCGGGTTGAACGCACGCTGGATGATCGACGCCAGTTCAGGCGATTCTTCCAGCAGGTACGGAAATTCATCGAGGACCACGACGAACGGCTTGTCCTTGCCCAGACGCATCAACGTGTCAATTGCAGTCTCCCAGTCGGGGAGGTTGAGAGGTCCGGGCGCTGCGACGGTCTCGCCCAAGACGCGACCCAGGTCGCTCAGCGTTTCGCTGGCGGTCCCCCGGATTGCCTCGTAGTACAACCCGCGCCCCTCAGCTAGCTGCCCCAGCAAGTACGACTTGCCTATTCTGCGCCGGCCCCACACGATCGCCAGCGTCGAATGCTTCGCGCCAGAGTCGACGAACCCGAGGAGATCAGCCCACTCCTCACCTCGACCGACTGTCCCTGCCGACAGCCCCGCAAGATGTTCATGCATACATTACTAATGTACACATGAACGATCAGTTTCCCACTCGCTTGTCGTGATAACTCCTTCGGGAGCCCACGAGCCTGGGGTGCGGTGATGGACGCGGGTCGTGTTCGATAAGACGTTGACTATTCAACAACGCGCTCGAAGTGAGCGTGGAGCTTACGGTGGCGGTGGCCGAAGAACGCTTGGAGGATTCGACGGAGCAGCGGCGCGATCCCCGGAATTGGCAAACGGGGTTCGAAAGAAATGCGGTCGCGAACCCGGGTGTGTTCTCCAAGTGCGAACAGCGTTCGCTCGTGCTCCCAACGGCGCATACTCATCATCGTGGACTGTTCGTAGAAACGACGCCCCGGGTCGAGCTCGACGATGGTCAGCGCGTCGTAGTCAAACGGAATGACGCCAAAGAGCCGTAGCCAAGCCCTACCCAGGGGTTCACCAACTCGAATGGTGTCGATCGAGAGTTCGCCTGCTCCTAGCGGAATGCTCATCGTCATCCACGGACGCATCTCGTTGTTTATGCCCTCAGGTGTCACGACGCGTGCCCACACCTCATCCGCTGAAGCGGAGACCACCACCTCACACTCGAACGTTGTCAGACCCACGGCCGCCGCTCCATCGCTTGAACCACTCACCATATGGTGCGACCAGATCTGTTGCACTTATGCACGTATGATCGGCAGTTCTGCACCAGTTGGGACAACAGCTGTGCCGCTATCGGCTGATAACACCGCACTGTTGGCTGACGCCGCAGCGAATCGCGCCCCTTCGAGGAGTTGTTGTCGGTGTTCTGGCGTTGTCGACTGGGTCAGGTCTCCGGCCCAGAGAAACGGAGACCCGACCACGTCGAGCGTTACAGCCCGATCCCGTAACCGGTGCAGGATGCGGTGAATCCCGGGGTGTTTGGCCCAAGCACGTTCAGAACGTTGGCCAGGGCTGGCTGGTCGAACACAATGCCGATGTGTCCGGTCGGGTCATTCGGGCATTGGTCCTGAATGAGGATGTTCGTCACGTTCGGACCGCTCAGGAAAGCGTTGGTGTACGGGGTTACGACCTCATCATGAGTGGACTGGATGACCACATAGTGCGGGCCCGCAACGACGTCGCCATCTGCGAACAGTGCGTTCTGGAACGGACTACCGCCCTGCTGGTCAACCAGTGACGGCGTCGCTGCGCCCAACACGATGTTGGCGATGCCCAACAGTCCGAGCGCCGAACCGAGGCTCGTCAGACCACTCAAGGTCGTGCCGTGGTTGCTCGGTGATATCTGCACCATGGTCCCGACCTTCGACGCTCCGCCGAGGCGCTTTGCGTAGTAGGTCCCGATCAAGCCGCCCTGGGCGTGACCCACGAAATCGACCTGCGATGCTCCAGTCACAGCGAGCACATTGTCGATGAACCCGTTCACCTCATTCGCCAAACCGGCCACTGGACCGAGACCGTTCACCCGGCCGAAGAGGGACAAGATGCCCTCACCGTGGTTGATTGCGAACACGCAGTAGCCAGCGTTCTTGAGCATCGGCGACAGCGCTGCCCAGTTGAAGCCCATATTCTCCGCTGTGCCGTGCACCAGCACGACGGGGCGAGGATGGGCGACAGTTGTTCTGCAGTTCCAGTCGTTAGCCCCGGGGACTCGGTCGGGAGAGGCGACGTAGGCGACCACGCCGTCAGTCAGGCTGCCCACCTTCAATGGACCAGCTGACCCTGACTGCGGCGAACAACTCGAGATGGCTATGACCGCCACGGCGATGACCGCTGCCATGGCCGTTCGTCGAAATCGCGGGCGCGTGGTCGTAGTTGTGGTGGTCATCGATCCCCCCAAGGATGTTTTCGCTCCGATGTCCGGAGCGTGCTCCGAATCCTTGCACCACCACATTCCCGAGGCAACGACTGTTGCAGTTTGTAATGCAACAGTCGTTGCTGTGACTCACACCATCACGCCAATTTCAGGGAAGTAGAGTGTACGAGCGTGGGTCCGTATCGCATTGAGGAGTTGGCTGCCGTCACGGGCACAACGGTGCGCACCGTTCAGTCGTACCGAACACGCGGGCTGCTACCACCGCCTGAACGCAAGGGCCGAGTGGCCCTGTACTCCGAGATCCATGTCGAGCGCCTTCGCTTGATCGCCGATCTCATCGGCAGGGGCTACTCGCTCAACGCTGTGGACGAACTGCTCGGTGGATTCGGAAAGGGCCACGGGATCGAACACATTCTCGGGTTCGCTGACACGGCCGGACCCGACGAAGAACGGTCCACCGTCACCGGCAGCGATGTGGTGCGTCGTTTCGGGGACGACAGAGCGATAGACGACCTGCTCCAACTTGGACTGATCGCTCCTGTCGCTAATGCCCCTGACGGGGAAGCGGTCGATCCCGTGGACCGGACCTATGCGGTGGTCCGTCCCGAAGCCCTCGCTGTCGGGGAAGCACTCATTGCGGCTGGCGTCCCCCGCGATCGTGTGATCAAGGCCGCTGAGTCCCTGAGCCGCGATGCCACTGCGATTGCACGGGACTTCGTTCGGCTCGTGGTCGACAGCGTCCTGACTGACGAAGCACTCAAGTCCGACGAGAACATCACACGCGCCACCGACACGGTCAGCAGTCTCACCCCTTTCGCCGAGCGGGTTGTCGCCGAGTACGTCACCGCCGCGTTGCACGACGAGATCACCACCGAGATCCAGCGCCATCTGGACAACCTGCTGCATCGCAGATCAGTGATCTGAGACAGACGGCGTTGGCCGACATGTCGCCGCGACGGGTAGACCTATGGCGATGGAGACGTTGGCTTGTCCGATCTGTTCGATGACTGACATCCTCGCTGGCGAAGGCGGCGCGGTGGAGTGCGCCACCTGCGGCCACGAGTGGGATCCCGACGGCGGCGGCCTCGGCGAGATCCGTGACGCCAACGGAGTCGTGCTCGCCAATGGCGACGACGTCATCCTGATCAAGAACCTGCCACTCAAGGGCACCGAGTCCCTGAAGATAGGAACGAAGGTTCGCGGGATTCGCTTGATCTCCGGCGACCACGAGATCGACTGCAAGATCAATGGTCGCGGAGTGCTCCTAAAGGCCCAGTTCGTCAAAAAGGTCTGACCCCAACCAGGCGGCGGTGAACTGCGCTTCATCCGACCGGCGGAGGGTACGGCCAGCGGAGGGTAAGGCCGCAGGAGTCATCTACCAACTGCCATGTCGACGCGCCCACATTGAGCAGTCGCGTCGACATGGACAGTCGAGAGATCATCGGGGTCAGCCCTCCACTGGGGACACGGTGACGTTCAGGATTCCGGGACCGTTGCTGTAGGCATCGATCCTGTAGGTGCCATTGCTGAAGCCGAGCATGCTCGGACTGTCGCTTTCCGTCGCCGTATAACCCGCGGACTCGAGCTTGGTTCGGTAGGCAGAGATCATCTCCTCACCGGTCGCGTTCATCTTCGGGTCGACGATCAACATGGCGTTCCAGTAGTCGTCATCGCTGGAACCGCCAGTGACCTCGTCGTAGTCAGGAATCGGAACGTCGGGCCAGCCTGCGGGGAGATCAGCTTTATCGCCTGTGTCACCGGTCGAGTCGCCGGCCGTGTCGCCGGTCGAGTCGTCATTGGCAGAACCGGAGTCCTGGGTCTGACCCGAAGTGTCACCTTTGGAGGTGGTGTCGGAGGCGGAGTCGGAGTCGGAGGAGCAACTCGCCAGACCGCAGGTGGCAATCATTATCGCCAGTGCTGCGATGGTGAACATCCGGAGTTTGGTCGTTGCGTGGTCATTGCGATTCATTGATTGGCCTTTCGGTCAACTGTTGCGGGTAGTTGCGTGGGCAATCTATCCACCAAGGCATCGCCCGTCTGTGACCCTCAACATCCGTATGCGGTGACGAGCCGGAATACCGGATCGTGGTCAAGGGCAAGAACGGAACCTTCACCGTTGCCGAGGTAGTCGCCGTCGATCACCGGACCCCAGATCTGCCGTATCTCTTGGCTGGCCTCAGACCCGGACGCATCGATGACCCCGTGCGCCGATCTGACGGGGGACGCCGCGTGTCTCGGATACGCCACACCCTCGACGACTAGCCAACATTTGGTGCGTACTCACTATCAGCCATCACCGGGACCAGACTGTGCGACATGGAGCTTCGAGCACTTGGTGGTCTGGTCGTCGACGTCGCTGCGGATGCGACGGTCAGGATCGGACGTGGAGACACACGCGACTGGTTCGGAGTGGGACGAGCCACCGGGTTCGACGTCGATCCCGTGGCCGGCACGACCGCTGCGGGCGACGAGGTTCTGGATACAGGTGCCGACGACATCGGGGCGTACACCGAGGCAGTCGTGACCGATGGCGACATTCGCCGTTCCGTGCGGGCGTATGCGGATTTCCCGATGGTCGTTTTCAGTACCCGGGCCAACGTCGACCTCGATGGGGTTTGGACTGGTTCCTATGACCAGCCGAGCGTTGGTTGGCCGGTCTTCACCCCATCGGACCGAGTCGACGACGGTGTACCTGATGATGTTCGGGCGGTCGTGTTCCAGCACTGCGAGTTCGGTCTGCCCAGCACCTCTGGAGCGAACATCGACGGCTTCTTCCTTCTCCCCCACCGTCCGCCGACCGGATGGCCGTTGATCCTCGCGTCGCCCGACGGCGGAGCGTTACTGGTCGCTCCGATCAACAACTTCCACGACCAGGTCGTCGGACTCAACGGTGGGACAGTCCGTTGTGGTTGGAACGGTGACTTGGACTCGGCGCCACAAGGATTCAGCACCGACCTTGCTGTCATCGCGGGCGACGGTCCACGGGCTTGTCTCGACTTGTGGGGAGATCTGCTGTTGCGCCGCGCTGGCACGGTGCGTCCCGGGCGTTGGGCGGACGCGTTGGCCAGTCGACCTTCGTATTGGACCGACAACGGCGCGGCGTACTGGTATCGCACCGAACCCGGTCACGATGTCGCCGGTTCGATCGTCGCTGCTGTCGAGGACCTGCGATCCAGCGGTGTTCCGATCGACGCGGTGCAACTCGACTCGTGGTTCTACCCACACGAGGAGCTACGTCCCTTCGACACCGACGAGTGGATCGTCCCACCGTCAGCTCTGACTGCTTGGGAGGAACGCACCGATGTGTTGCCCGAGGGAATCCGGGCGCTGCGAACCCGTCTGGGTGACCCGCCGCTGGTGACCCACATTCGGCACCTCTCAGCGAAGGCCGACATTGCGGCTGAACTTCCCGTGTACGTCGACGGCGAATACGCCGTTCCGGCGACGCCGGAGATTTACGAGCGTTGGTTGGACCAGTGCGTCGCTTGGGGTGTGGAGACCTTCGAACACGATTGGCTCGTCGAAGTGTTCTTCGGTGTGCGTGGCCTGCGGGAACGACCCGGTCGAGCACGGCGTTGGCAGGAGGGAATCGATCGGGCTGCGCGTGAACGTGGCATCACCCTGCAGTGGTGCATGGCGACTCCTGCCGATTTCGCCCAGACGACGACGCTCACTCAGGTCACATCGGTTCGGACCTGCGGCGACCATGGCTACATCGCGACCGCCGGGCAGTTGTGGGCGTGGTTCGCCACGACCAACGCCCTGGCCCGCTCGCTCGGTCTGATGCCGTTCAAGGACGTGTTCCGGGCGGATCCCGAAGTCGCCGGCGACAACGGCGAACCAGAGGCACTGTTGTCCGCGCTCTCGACAGGACCGGTTGGTCTGGGTGACCGGGTCGGACGGATGGACCCCGAATTGGCGATGCGAACGTGTCGGGCGGATGGCCTTTTGATCAAACCGGACGTGCCGATCGCAGCAGTCGACACGTCGATGGTCGGAGCCCCGGCGTTCGCTCCCGAGTTGCTCGTGGCCGAGTGCTACAGCGACCACCGTGCAGGGCGTTGGAGCTATGCGTTGGGCATGCACGCCAATCCCGGCACGGACGATGTGACCGGCGAGATCGTGCTCGCCGAACTGGGAGTCAGCGCCCCAACCGGTGACGTCGCGATCTGGGACTGGCGATCCGGCACCGTCACCGTCGCCGGCCCGGAGGCCAGACTGCCGCTCACCCTCGCGAAGGAGGACTGGGCCTACTTCGTCATGGCACCCATAAGCGCTGACGGCCACCTCGCTGTGATCGGCGACGTATCCAAGTTCGTAACCGCTGGCGATGCCCGCATCGAGGTCGACCCGATCGACGACGCCGCCGACGACCGGTCTGCGGGGGTGCGGGTAACGGTCAAGGGAGCCGACGAGACGGTCACGATCACAGGCTGGTCAACAACCCCGGTCACCGTCACCCCAGATCACCCGACTGGAGATGGGAACAGACCGATCACACCGATCATCGGGCCGGCAAGATGGGACGACACCACCGGCATATGGACCGTGAGCGTGCGGATCAGTTCACGCGGATGGGAAAGCGTGCAGGTCAGCGTCTGACACCTGTCCCACGAGCAGGGCGAAGCCTCTCCAGCGCCAGTTACAGTCGACCTGTTCAAGCCCAGCATCTCGCATCCAGCCGAGTTGAAGATCGATCGGAGCAAGGATGTCCTCTGGGTCCCCGCCCGGCCGCCCGATCCTCCGGTAGAACTCCTCCTGCAACTCCGGCGTCCCACACTGAACAACCTCGAGGTTGGCAAAGACGCCACCCGGTCGCAGCGCGGAAACGACCTCGCCCAAAAGGGTCTGCTTTCGCTCGTGGTCCAAGTGGTGGATCGCGAACCCTGACACGATCAGATCGAAGCTACCGAGTGTCGGCAACGCCTCGCGAAGATCGTGCTCATCGATGGTGACACGGTCATCGTCCGAGAAGGCTGCGCGAGCGAGTGCGAGCATGGGCGGCGAGTTGTCGAGACCGACGGCCTCAGCCACCTCGGCACGTGCGCCGAGAACGAGTGAGATAAGCCGACCGTCACCACAGCCGAGATCGAGCACCCTGCTCACAGTCTCCGGCAGCGCCTCCACCAGTTCGGACTCTCCTGCCCGCCGGGCAGCGAGGCGGCCCACTCGTCCCGTGTACTCCTCGACCTTCTCCTCGTCCTTCCATGTCGGCCGCATCAGCCGAACATAGCTGTTGTGACCGAGGTCGAGCATGAAGCGGGCAACTTCGAACCATCACGGCCGTAAGGCAGTGGGTGGTTCCACGCTAGGCGACAACACAGGACAGCGGCCTTGTCGTAAATATCCGGGTAGAAATCCTCGTCACCGAAGCCTCCGGCAGATTGGCTCAGCGTTCGAAGAGCACGACACCAACTAGGCAGCAGCTCGGCCGACGCCTAGGGCAGACTCGTGGCATGAGCACACGCCGTGTGAGATTGCATCAAGCCGTCGGGGTCGCGCTGATCGTGGAAGTGATGCTCGTCTCCGGGTGTAGTGGAGACTCGTCGAAGGCTGCGCCCACTACCAAAGCCCTGACCAAGACCTCGACGACATCTACGAGCGCACCGGCCGCGCCGACAGTGCATATGTTCGACGCCGGCGACACCACCTTCTACGACGTCCCTGACCCGATTCCCACAGGTCACCATGGCGACCTGATCCGCTTCCAGCCCATCGCGGGTGCCCCCGATGGTGTGACCTGGCAGAGAATCATGTACCTGTCCGAGACCGTGTCGGGAGAGCCAACGGTCGATACCGGCGTCCTCACGCTCCCCACAGCTGACGCTCCCACTGGTGGATGGCCATTGTTCGCTCATGCTCACGGCTCCACCGGTCTTGCCGATGACTGCGCTCCGTCGGTCAGCCTGTCCGCCGACGCCACGTTCGCTCCAGAAATCGCGCTCCTGAGCGCTTGGGCCCCGACCTATGCCATAGCGATCGTGTCCGCCGACTACGAGGGGCTCGGCGGCCCTGGTCGGCATCCATTCCTGGTGGGAGTCAGCGAAGGCCGCAGCGTCTTGGACTCGATCCTGGCGGCCCGCCAGGTTCCGAACGTCCAGTTCCAGGACCGCGTCGGGATCATCGGCTACTCACAAGGTGGCCACGCCGCGGCCTGGGCCAATCAGATCGCCAGCACGTGGACCCCCGACCTCGACATAGTCGGAGTCCTCGCCGGTGCTCCTGCCACAGAGGTCGCCAGTCTCGTCAAACGTCAGGGTCAACCTGCGGCAGTGCAACTCGCTGGAGCCCTAGCCGCGGCCGACCACAGCCTCGACCTCAACTCGGTCCTGACCGACGCCGGAGCCGACTTCCTCGCTCAACTCGACCGATCCTGCAAAATGCCAGCCCAACCAGCAGATGGTCCGCTAACCAAGTTGGACATCACCACCACCAAGCCCTGGTCCACCGCGCTCGCCGACAACGAACCCGGACGCGAAC
>JAGQSZ010000084.1 GCA_020439285.1 Microthrixaceae bacterium | reverse complement strand
CAACGGCGAGTTGGGCCATCGAGCAACCGACCTCCTCGGCCAACGGAACGAGTTGTTGAACGGCCTCTAGTACTTCGTCGCGCAGGAACCGGTGCACGAAATTGGCTCCGCCCTTGTCATCGGTTGCCCGACTCCCTTCGGGAACTGGTTGACCGGGCAGGTACTTACCAGTCAACACGCCTTGAGCGATCGGCGACCAGACGATCTGTGACACGCCGGCGGCTTCGCTCGCGGGGATCACTTCATCCTCGATCACCCGCCACAGCATCGAGTACTGCGGTTGGTTCGAGATGAGTTGGAAATTGAGATCCCGAGCCATCGCTGCTGCTTCGGTGATCTGCGCGGCGGTCCATTCCGACACGCCCATGTAGAGCACCTTGCCGGCCCGAACCAGGTCGGCGAATGCCTCCATGGTTTCTTCGAGTGGAGTCTCGGTGTCATAGCGGTGGCACTGGTACAGGTCGACGTAATCAGTGCCGAGTCGCCGGAGCGATCCGTTGATCGACTCCATGATGTGCTTACGAGACAGGCCCATGTCATTGGGGCCCGAACCGGTGGGCCAGTAGACCTTGGTGCAGATCTCGAGGGATTCACGACGCTGATTGGCGAGCGCTCGACCCAGCACCTCCTCAGCCTTCGTTCCCGCGTAGACATCTGCGGTGTCAAAGGTTGTTATACCAAGTTCTAGGGCTGTGTTGACGCATTCGATCGCGGTCTGGTCCTCGACCTGGGACCCGTGAGTGATCCAGTTGCCGTACGAAATCGCACTGACCTTGAGTCCGGACCGGCCGAGATATCGGAACTGCATGCCTGCAACCTACTGACTAGCCGTGTCGCCGCGCGTGCAGGAGCGACGGACGGTGTGGCTGACTGTGTCGAGGTCGAGCGCCGACAACCGGGTCAGTCGCCCTTGATGTCGATCACCAGTCGCGTCGGATTCGTCAGTGTGGAGACAACGAATGGGCGGCGCTCAGTAACGCCGATCCCCCATGTGATCTGGCCCTCGAAGTCGCCAGCATCGGCGATCTGTTCGACGACGCCACCGACACCGTTGATGGACCTTGGACCTGTATAGATCTGCTCGTATGTATCGCCACTCAGGTCGACACCGGACGCCGGGGCGATGATCACTCGCAGGGGAACGCCCTGCAGTTGGACAGCGTCTCCCGATCCGTCCTCTGCTAGTTCATCCACGTACTCGACGCGATAGCCGGGCACTTCGCCGTCGAATTCGAAGACCACACGGTCGAACCCCGAGTGCTTGGCGACACGCACCTCTTTCAGGAACGCTGTTTCGTGTGCGGGGAAGTCGACCACCTTGGGAGACTCATCCGCGTCCGACCAATCGACCGAGGGTCCGTCCTGGGTGTTGTCTGTGATCGTGGTCGTCGGGGAAGTAGACGGCGAGTCCTCGCCGTTCGAACCACTGCCCGGGTCAGAGGGAACTCCGTTCGATTCGCTGACGACTTCACTGTTATCAGCGCGGAACAGGACCAGTCCGCCCACCGCTATTGCTGGAATACCAACCAACAACAAGACCGCGATCAGGACAACTACAAGCGTGCGGTTGCCTCCGCTTTCGGGGCGGAAGTCGCCGTCACCCGAACTCGAACCAGAACCCGAAGTCATGTGGCTCCCTCGTCAGCGGCCGTGGCAGCACCGCCGTGATCATCGTTGATTGTTGAACTATTTCCGTCGGACAGTCCGTCGCAGAACTCGTGGATCCTCAACGCGGCCTCGTCGGGAATCCGGGGCCGAGCCCGAGTCAGGGATGCGACGATTCGTTCGTAGACAATGAACTCGGACTCACACGGCGGACAGTCGCCCATGTGTTCGTTGAAGAGTTGCTCGGTGTTGCTGTCGCTCAAATGATCCACGATCATCTGGATCATCTCGTGGGCCTCTTCACAGGAGAGCTGCCCCGGTCCCCCACACAGTCCCGACGACTCGGTCAGCCTCAGTTGTTCGCCGAGGTGTTCGTGGGAAGGTTCCGGGTTCATGACTCCTCCTGTGTCGACGGTTGGCTGTGGTCGTGGCTGTGATCGTGGCTGTGGCTGACCGACGGGCCGTATCCGAGTGGGACCAACTGGTCACGGATCCGGCGCCGGGCGCGGTGTAGACGACTCATGATCGTGCCGAGAGGAACGTCGAGCAGGTCGGCCGCTTCTTGGTAGCTGAGGCCATCCACGTCGATCAGTTCAACGACTTCGCGGTAGTGATCGGGCAGCTTCTGCAGCGCTGCGGTCACAGCCTCGTCGAACTCGCGATCCTCGGCGTAACGCTCGACCTCGTCGGCCTCGGTGGCCGGTCCACGTTCTTCGGCGATGTCAGGATCCGACAGCAGTTCGGGGCGACGTCGACGATGCCGGTTGCGTTCGGTGTTGCGAAGAATCGTGAGCACCCAGGCCCGCGGGTAACGGCCATCAAATGTGTGAATCGCCCGATAGGCGCGCAGCAGGCTCTCTTGGACCAGATCTTCTGCATCGGCTGGTTTGCGCGTCAAAGAGATCGCGACGCGCCACATGATCTCCATCTCGGGGAGGATCAATCGGTTGAAGATCTCATCACCGGTCTCACCCGGCAGAATCCGCGACGGCGGAGGCGCACCGTCTGGCTGCGCCGGGATGGTGGTGTCCGAGTGCGTCGGGATAGGCGATTCGCTGGCACTTGTTGCGGACGGTTCTGATGCAGGCGTGTCTGGAACGGGGGCCTCTGCCACAGCGGTGCTCATCGACGGTGAAACCCCCTCGACGGTGGGGTCATTCCCGCCGGGCGGTTGTGAGGTTCCGGCGGTAGTCACGCCCGCGACGCTACAGGACCACTGAGCCACGGCCCGGGCATACTCGCCCGTATCTGCGATGTCGCAGTCAACTTGTAGGATCGGGCCAAATACTTCGACAGGGGAATATCGAATGACCGATTACGACAAGCTCTTCATCGGCGGCGAATGGCGCCAGCCCGCAGGAACGGATCGACTCGTGGTCCACAATCCGGCGAACGGCGAGGTAATCGGGTCGACGCCCGAAGGGACCGGTGCCGATATCGACGCAGCCGTTGCCGCGGCACGTTCGGCACTGCAGACCGGAGCTTGGGCTGATGCGAGCGCTGCTGACCGTTCCGAGATCATGGGCAGGATCTACAACCTGATCATCGAACGCTCCGATGACCTGGCCAATCTGATCACCGCCGAGGTCGGCGCCCCGTTGCTGTTCTCGCACTTCGGCCAGGTGGGCGCTACCGGGATGGTGCTCGACTACTTCACCAAGCTGACCGCCGAGTTCGAATTCGAACAGGTCCGCCAGGACATGCTCGGCCCGGTGATCGTCCGCAAGGAACCCGTCGGGGTCGTGGGCGGAATCGTGCCGTGGAACGTTCCGCTGTTCGTCATGATGCTGAAGCTCGCACCGACGCTCGCTTCGGGGTCGACGATGGTGCTCAAGCCAGCACCCGAGACGCCGCTGTCGGCCTTCGCGTTCGCTGATATCTGCATCGAGGCCGGGCTTCCGCCGGGCGTGTTGAACATCGTGCCAGCGGGTCGAGAGGTCGGCGAAGCGCTCGTGCGTCACGACGGGGTCGACAAGATCTCGTTCACCGGATCGACCGACGCCGGCCGCAAGATCGGCGCCATATGTGGAGAGAACCTGCGCCGCTGCACATTGGAACTCGGCGGCAAGTCTGCTGCGATCATCCTCGACGACGCGAACCTCGACGCGATCATGCCGGAACTGTTGAGCGCAGCGGTTATGAACAACGGCCAGGCGTGTGTCGCCCAGACCCGTATCCTCGCCAGCCGCAACCGCTACGACGAGGTGGTCGACGCGCTGACCGAAGCCGTGGGCGCCATGGTCGTTGGCGATCCGGCGAGTTTCGAAACCGGTGTCGGCCCACTCATCTCGGAGCGTCAGCGTGAGCGTGTCGAGGGCTACATCGACATCGGCAAGAACGAAGGCGCTCGCATCACCACCGGTGGTGCTCGCCCGGACGGACTCGACGCCGGGTGGTTCGTGGAGCCAACCGTGTTTGCCGATGTGGACAACACGATGCGTATCGCACAGGAAGAGATCTTCGGGCCGGTGCTTGCCACCATCGCATACGACGACCCTGCCGACGCTGTGCGGATCGCTAACGAGAGCAACTACGGACTGTCCGGATCGGTGTGGTGCTCCGACGTTGACGCTGGCGTCGAGGTCGCACGTGGTGTGCGCACCGGGACGTACTCGATCAACTCGTTCGCCATGGCCTGGGGCGCTCCGTTCGGAGGGTTCAAGGACTCGGGCATCGGACGCGAACTCGGGCCCGAGGGACTTGAGGAGTTCCTCGAGTTCAAGACGATCAACCTGCCCGCAGGCACGGAGCCGACACTCAAGTACTGAGCCCCCCGGTTCTGTCTCGGTAAATCAAAACGAAAGACGGTTATGGCAGTTGTGTGGCCATAACCGTCTTTCGTTTTGTGGTTGTGTCGGGCCGACAGGCCCGGCCTTCTTGCGCTGTAGCGATGCGACTCAGTCGGCGAGCGGCCCACTGTTCGGGTCACCCAGGCCTTTGGGCGTGACCGAGTAGGCGAAGGGGAACAGCGCCAGCTTCGCCATCGAGAAGTTCTTGATCCCGAAGGGAAGCCCGATGATCGTCAGGCTCAGGATGAGTCCGAGCACGATGTGGAACAGAGCGAGCCAGAATCCACCGACGACGATCCACACGATGTTGAGAATCCCGCGGAGCAGGTGATCCTGTTCCTTGGGGACGAGTTCCTGGCCGAATGGCCACATCACGTAGACGGCAAGCTTGAAGGATTGGATCCCGAAAGGGATTCCTATAAGCGTGAGACATGACGCGATGCCGGCGACGAAGTAACCGATGCCGAGCCACAGTCCGCTCAACACGAACCAGATGAGGTTTCCGATCGTTTTCATTGCTCCCCCTTCACTGCTGGGATGCCATCGACGGCTGGGAATGCGCCGTGGTGACATCTTCGCCCAATACGCCGGTTCGTGCACCGGATTCTGCGATTAGTTCTGGTGGATTTGAGTCTCCTGGCCGACGCCACCTCGGCCGCACACCGCCGCCGACCCGAGGCCGACTTTTGTGGAGTTTCTGTTGGCCAGCAACGCGAACTCCACAAAAGTCGCCAAGCAAAAGGCAAAGGGGGGCCAAAGCAAAGGAGCGGGGCCCAAAGGCCCCACTCCTCTAGCTTGATCGGCTCAGTTGTTGAGCGTCAGATTGCGGGAGCTGCCGTGCGAACGTTCAGCACAACTCCGTTTGCACCGGCGTTGGTGCCGGCGCCACCGGCACCAGCTGTACCGCCGCTGTAGGAGATTCCCGTGGGAGCGCTGCTCGAGTCAGTGTCGACACCGACAGCAGCACCACCACCACCGCCGCCACCGGCACCTGAAGCGCCACCGGTTCCACCGTTGCCGCCGGTACCACCAGCACCACCGTGATCCTTGGCAGCGCCACCCGCTCCACCGGTTCCACCAGGCTGACCAGCAGCACCTGCACCGCCGCTACCGCCGTTGCCGCCAGCGCCCAAGGTGACCTGCACACTTGTGAACGTCGGGGACGAGTTGATCAAACGGATCGCGACCGACTCGGCGCCGGCGGTTCCGCCCTTGCCAGCTGTTGCTGCTGCGGCGCCACCAGCACCGCCGCCACCGCCACCAGCTCCTGCGTCATCGGCGTCGCAGTCGGAGGCACCGCCACCGCCGCCACCGCCGCCACCGCCACCAGCGGTTCCGATCGATCCGTTATTGCCGGGCTGTCCAGCTGCACCACCGGAACCATTCGTTCCGTTGTTGCCGTTGGCGCCCGCAGCTCCGTTGCCGCCATATCCGGCGTTGACGCTTCCACACAAAGTGATCGTCGTCTGACGTCCACCGGCGGTGCCTCCAGCAGCGCCACCGGCACCAGCAGATCCGGCCACTCCAGGCTGAGCATCCAGGTTGTACCCGATGACGTTGCAATTGGTGTCGACGTATCCGCCGCGTCCACCGTTACCGCCGTTTGATGCACCGGCTCCGCCGTTGCCTCCAGCACCGCTGGTGGATGTGTTGCAGATACCGCCCGGCTCGGATCCGTCACCGCCGTTGGTGCCGTTGGCAGCAGCGCCGGTCCAGCCTGTCGTACCTGCGATTCCGTTGGTTCCACTTCCGGCGGATCCACCGTTGACCTTCACTGAATCGAACACCAAGTTGGAGTCCGAGTTGGTGACGTAAAGCGCATAGCTGTTCTGTCCAGCGCTGGCGGCTGCACCCTGAATAGTCAGGTCTGCAATTCGAGTCGCGCTGTCGATACCGTTAGCGACAACGGCGACAGGACCACCGATGGTCGCGTCAGCCGAAGCGTTCACGGTTGCTGTGGTGGAGCCGCTGGCCAGCGGTCCGCGCTTCCAGTTCTGTCCGTAGCCACCGATAACGTCGATTCCCTCGACCACGTTGAACTTGGGATAGGTACCACCGTTGACGTAGACCTCGGTTGTGCTCAGGCCCGGGGCGCGGCTGATGCCGTGGCCGATCGTGGCGCACGGTTGGGCAACGGGGCCACATGTGCTCGTGTCAGAGCCGGAGTTGGACGAGACGAATACAGCGTTGAGCGTGCCGTCGATTCCATCGCAGTTCTGGTCGATCCCGTCACCAGCAGGATCGTCAGCGCCCGGATTGATAGCGGCATTGCTGTCGTCGCAGTCAGTTGGAGGGAAGTAGCCGTCGCCATCGCCGTCACCGGTGACGTTGATCGTGATCGACGCAGAGTCGCTCAATCCGCCGGTGTCTGTCACCGTCAGGGTTGCTGTGAAGGACCCCCCGGCGGTGTAGGTCGTGGAAGCCGAAACGCCTGTCGCAGTCTGACCATTGCCGAAGTTCCAGGAGTAGGTCAACGCCCCACCCTCAGGATCGGTCGAGCCTGATCCGTCGAACGCGACGGGAAGCGGCACATTTCCGCTTGTTGGCAACGCTGTGATATCAGCGTTGGGGGCGAGGTTCGTCGGAGAACCACCACCGCCTTCTTCGGCCGCACACCCCGCAAGGAGCGCGAACGCACCAAATATAACGACGGGCAACGCCCATCTGGATCGTCTCATAACAGAAACCCCTCAATTGATCGCCTATATCGCCCCCAGCTGAGCGATTTGGCTATTTCACTAGGGAAGTCGGTTCTGAGTCAACCATTTCAGCCTGAGCGCTGAACCTCTTGGGTAGTTTCACCCAAGCGGATCCGGCCGCTCATGTCCGTCGATCGGCCGGTCGTGCCAAGTCCTACCGCACCCCACCGCCGACTTTTGTGGAGTTTCTGTTGGCCAGCAACGCGAACTCCACAGAAGTCGCCAAGAGAGCGGGAAGGGCAGGCACAGGCACAGGACCCGCGGCCCACCCGACGGCCTCAGCCTCCGACTTGAACGAGCGGCGCCGAGGAGATCGTCACGAATCCATTGATGAACGCAGTGATGTCGTCGCTCGGCTGGGCAACGGTCGAGGTGCAGTCCTGTGGGTCCAGCGCACGGTCACTGGTCTGTGCAAGCTCCACCTGCGCGACGCCCCGCAGTTCGCCAGCGGTGCACATCGGAACGTTGAGGTTCTCGAGCAGCGGCGAATCGCCTGAGTAGGTGCCATCAAGGATTCCCTCACGGTGTTCCTTGACCCAGTCGACGACGAATCCGGCAGCAGTATCGAAGGCCTTGACGTTAGTGACCTCGTTTATATCGGTGGTGCTGTCAGACCCCAGACTCGTGGCGAGAGCGGGAATTCCACGCGCAGTTGCCGCACGAGCGGCGCCGACCGTGCCGGAGATTTCATCAGCGATCTTGCCGAGGTTCTGCCCCGAGTTGATTCCGGTGATCACCAGGTCGGGCTTCATGTCCACTCCCCCATCGAGCGCCCAGTTGACCGAGTCAGCGGGCGTCCCCTGGACAGCAAACGCCGGGTAGCCGTCGAGCGTCTTCTCCTCTGTGGCTGTCAGCTCGCCCTCTGTCACATTCGATCCCTTGCCGCTCTGTTGGGTGGCGGGTGCCGACACAACCACTTCGACGTCGGGCAGAGCAGTCAGGGCGTTGACCAGAGCGTTGATTCCCGGAGCGTTGTAACCATCGTCGTTCGAGACGAGGATCTTCAGCGGCTCAGCAGGCGCTTCGGTCGACTCGGTAGATGGTGTTGAGGTGGTTGAGGCGGACTCGTTGTCCGAATCGCTCGAACATCCCACGAATCCAAGCGTCGCCACCGCAAGCAGTCCGACCGCCAACAGACGAACCACAGATGTGGAACCGTTGCGAATTCTCATGTTCTCTCCGATCAATTTGGTCCCGACCCCCTGTCAGCAACCGATCAAACGAGCATAGATAGGTTCCGACGCCGCAAGTGGCGATTGATTCGCTACGGTGATCCGTCGAACGGACTCGTAGGTGTTTGCGTAGTCAACTAAGGAGCAAGAGCATGAGCAACCCCAGAACCCCCAGCCTGTTGTGGCGAACCTTCGTCGTCGTCGGCGGCGGAACCCTCGCCGCTGTCGCATACAGCGACGCAGCTTGGGACAAATGGGAGGGAGTCGCCGGCGATACGATCCCCCGCGACAAGTTCAAGGCTCTCGCTACCGGTGCTGCAGGACTGCACGTGACCGAGGCGCTCGGCGCGTACTTCGCTGCCCGGCGAGCCAAGCTCGACAGCCCGATTCGATGGGCATTCGCATCACTGCTGTGGGGATTCCCCGTGCACCGACGGCTGAGCAACGAGCGTCGCCGCATCCAGGGCAAGGGACGCAAGAACCGCAAGAACCAGTCGGCCTGAGTCCGCGCTCGCTGGTTCCTCCCCGACTTTTGTGGAGTTTTGGTTGGTCACCAACGCGAACTCCACAAAAGTCGCCCGGCACGACTGGCATGCACCGGGACGACTGGCGTGCACCGGGACGACCAGCGCGGCCGGAGGACTGGCGCGGCTGAGGGGACCGCCGCGCAGCGCCCCATAGACTCGCCGCCATGACCGAGGCCGTATCAGAGATCTTCGACCCTCAAGCTTGGGACCCGGTCCCCGGATTCGATCTGCGGGACACGACCTATCACCGGGCCAAGGACTGCGGGGTGGTGCGGGTTGCGATCAACCGGCCCGAGGTGCGCAACGCGTTTCGCCCCTCCACCGTGGACGAGCTGTACCGGGTGCTCGATCACGCCCGCATGGCCGGCGATGTCGGGTGCGTCCTGTTGACCGGAAACGGGCCTTCGCCCCGCGACGGCGGGTGGGCGTTCTGCTCCGGCGGCGACCAGCGGATCCGAGGGCGCGATGGTTATCGCTACACCACCGAGACCGACGGCGTCGCGGGTGAGACCGCGGATTCGATCGACCCTGCCCGTTCGGGCAGGCTCCACATCCTCGAAGTCCAGCGACTGATTCGCTTCATGCCCAAAGTGGTCATCTGTGTGGTGCCCGGATGGGCAGCGGGTGGAGGACACAGTCTCCACGTCGTGAGTGACCTGACCATCGCTAGTCGCGAACATGCCCGGTTCAAACAAACCGATGCCGATGTAGCGAGCTTCGATGGAGGATTCGGTTCCGCTTACCTGGCACGGCAGGTCGGTCAGAAGTTCGCTCGAGAGATCTTCTTCCTCGGCGATGAATACTCCGCCGAGGACGCGTTCCGGATGGGCATGGTTAACAAGGTGGTCGACCATGCCGAACTCGAATCGGTCGCGCTCGAATGGGGCCGCAAGATCAACGGCAAGTCCCCTACCGCGCAACGAATGCTGAAGTACTCGTTCAACCTGATCGACGACGGCCTGGTCGGACAACAGTTGTTCGCAGGCGAAGCAACCCGCTTGGCCTATATGACCGACGAGGCCGCCGAGGGACGCGACTCATTTATTGAGAAACGGGATCCAAATTGGACCCCGTTTCCCTGGTATTACTGATTCAGGCATGTCCGGCCCGCCGAGCCAGGGTCACAGGACTGGTCTCGCCCAACAAGCACAAGCCCCGCAGGACCGACATTCGGGCAGCATTCACGATCAACTCTTGATCTGCATTGAATCTTTGGTACTTTGGTACTTAGTGCTATTGGACATGACGGAGGATCGACATGGCTGGCGCTACCGCCCCGATCAAGGTTGATGCAGCGACCGACGAGCTCGTCTCGCATGCAGCGCATTTCATGTCGCTCTCAAAGAAGGATCTCGTCGACGCTGCCGTTCGGGAGTACATCGAGGTCCACCGTGATGAAATCAATGCGGGCATCAAGGCCGCCCTCGGGCAACTAAACGGGACTGACTCCGCCGCTGTTACTCAGATGACAGGCCTCAGCGCTGACGACCTCAACGAGCTCGGGGGCCTCCCCGACTGATGTGGCATCGGAGAGCGTCACACCCTCTCCTTAGGCTCACATCATGGTCAGAAAGCCAGCCGGTGTGCGCCCAACTCGACGGACATTAGTGAACCTCGACATACCGCTGCCCGACTTGGGCATACCGTTGGATGAGATTGACCATGCCGTGGTACAGACCTCACAGGCAGTACCAGAGCAGCGGTTGGCTGGTGGAGCAGAGCGCATTGTCGCATTGAAAGACCGTGTCTGGTTCAAGGTCAAGGTTGGCGACCAGCGGGCCGCTGTAACCGAGTTGGCCGACGGCGAGTGCTCCGCGCATTTTCCGCCAGGGATCGGAAACTGGTGGATAGGAGCTGCTGGTCGTCGTCAAGCCGACAGTAGTCAGCATGATTTCTACGACTCGATCACCCGCGAGTGCACTTCAGGAAAGACTGTATCCACTTCTGGCCTGCTTCCGACCGAGTGGGATTGGAAGCGGTTGACAGCTGAGCAGGCGATTGCGTGGCGACGCGAGATGAGGCGCGTCGTGGTTCATCTCATCGCCTTGTCGATTGCTTCGGGCGAACTCGAAATTATCGATTTCCAAGGACATCGAATCAAAGCTCTTGTGAGCGGACGCGACGCGCATGAGGCCTACCTAGCCATCATTGCCGAGGGCATTCCCAACCCCGAGATCTTCGCTCTTTTGCTCGACTGTGTACCGGGAGTTTCAGCGGAGGATTGGCAACCGGAGCCGTCACCCTTGGCTGAGATGGAACCGTCGAGCGGTGAAATCATCTGGTCGACCCTGCTGCCCGCCGGGATCACGAACGCGATCGTCCAGCTGGACATCTGACCACTGACAAATGTTGGCCTACATGACCGACGAGGCCGCAGAGGGACGCGACTCATTTATTGAGAAACGGGAT
>JAGQSZ010000083.1 GCA_020439285.1 Microthrixaceae bacterium | reverse complement strand
TGACGGAATCTTCAAAGAGACTTGGGTCTCAGCTGCGTTCGTGGTGTGGTTCGCCATGGCTGTTGTTCTGTACCTGTTGATCAACGCTCACCGTAAGGGCACCCCTGCGGTTGCTCCGTTGAGCGGCGTGATGCACCTGCTGCTGGTGGTGGCCCTGGTCCTGATGATCTGGCCGCAAGCAGTCTGATCCGATGTCAACGATCAGCTACACGTTCAGCGACGGTATCGCGAGGATCCTGATCGATCGGGCCGAGCGTCGCAATGCCATCAACTATGAGGCCCTCGAAGCGATTGATGAAGCGGTCGGACATTCCCAGAGCGACGGCGCCAGAGCTTTGGTCATCTCGGGAGCCGGAGGGCATTTCTGCGCCGGGGCTGATCTATCCGAGCTTGAGGACAAGTCCTTTGCCGAACGTCTGAGGCAAGTGCTCGACGCTCTGGCTGAGTTGCCGATTCCAACTGTTGCTGCGATATCGGGATCGTGCATGGGGCTGGGAATGCAATTGGCCATGGCCTGTGATCTGCGTGTGGCAGATCTGAGCGGCCGGTTTGCGGTTCCTGTTTCGAAGCTCGGCCTGATGGTCGACTTCTGGACAGTTCGCAAGCTGGCACAGCTCGCTGGTCATTCGACCGCACGCCAGCTCCTTATAACAGCGGCTCCGATAACGGCCGAACGAGCACATCAAGTCGGATTCATTCAGATTCTGGCTGCCGATGACGTCGACCCATTGGCTGAGGCGCTCAGCGTCGCTGGATCAGTCGTCCAGTTGGCTCCGCTATCGATTTTGGGGTCCAAGATCGGACTGGAATTGGTGGAACAGGACCCGGGCTCAGCGCAAAGCGAGGCTCGCTATGGATCCGCGTTCGATGCAGCTTGGGCATCAGCAGATCTGGTCGAAGGCCGACTGGCATTTATCGAACGGCGCAGGCCCGAGTTCAAGGGCAACTGACTTCCGACGATCTGATTCAACGCTTGCTCGAGCGTTGGCTCCCTTTGAGCGATGATCGGTCCATTGGCGTGACAGCGCAAAGGATTTTGCGGTCATGGTTGTCCCAAGACGTCTGCGACGGCCACCAGGTACGAATATCCAGGTCTGAGATACTCCATCGCACGCCAACGAACGCCTCGAATAGTTCGTAGCAGCGCCGCTCAGCCTGGTCCTGCACAGTGGGTACACCGGGATAGGTCGCGCCACGTCCGGACGTGTCACCTTCGAATGTGAGTTCTGCGTAGATCTCGTAGGAATGAGGCTCCTCGCAGTTGACCTGCCATACGGCACGGGTCATCGACTTGGCATCCGACTGCGGATCGAAACACGCTCCCTGCTCCAAGTCCTTCATCGGTACGAGCTCAGCACCCGCAGGAGGGCCGGCTGGCACTGTGGTCGATGCCGAAGTGAGGTAAGTGTCTGTGGTGGTCGCCGTGGAATCAGCGGAACGCGACCCGCCACACGAGATGAGGCTCGTCAGGATCAGGGCACATAGCCCCGTCATCACAATGCGCTTTGCTCCGTTGGTCACAACGGGGGCAGGAAGCGGTCCAAGTAGACATAGCCGAACCAGATCATCGCCAGAATGGCTGGCGTTGCGATGAGCCAAACCGCCCAAGGCTTGGTATAGCGCTTCAAGAACCATGCAGCTCCGGCGATCAACAATGCCAGGGCGCCGAATCCTACGGCCTTCCACAGAGCCGAAGACTCACCGGTCATACCCTCGTCGAACTGTTCGCTCAGAGACACCTTGGGAGTGGGCTTCACCTTGGAAGGCGTGTTCGTGGTATCCGACACAGGTGCGGCCTGGGCAACAGGTGTCTTGAGCACAGCGTGGACAATGATTCTCTGCTTGGCCGAATACTTGGGGTGACAAGCAGTCAGGGTTATGCGATTGTCCCCGAAGTCGTCGAGCACCTCGACTTGATTTGGCTTGACCGCATACCAAGCCTGATCCTTCTGGCCGGGTGCCGGAATCACTACGTAAGTGAATGAGCCCTGCGGTGTGGAGGTGGTGATCTCATCACCGGGGACCAGTTCGTCGATCCGGTTGAACGGCGCTCCATAGGTGGTGCGGTGGCCGGCAATAGCAGCGTTTCCGGCCTGGCCGGGCAGCGGGGTGCCGGGATAATGGCCCGGGCCCTTCTTCAGGTTCGCTCTGGAAACTCCCTCGACCATTACCCATTCGACACCGATCCTCGGGATCGAAATCACTCCAACTGGTGAACCTTCAGGAGGTGCTGCCATTGGCGGAGCGGTGACCGGATCAATCCTGTCGGCAGCGGTTACCAGGTCTTGGGTATCGAGATGCTTGACGTTGGCCTTGCCCATGTCAGCGGCCAACGACACGCGTAGATCGGTCTGTTTCTGGGATGACTCAAAACTCGTGCCCCATACTTGGTAGGCGACGAAGCCGAGAACGAGAAGGCCTGAAATGATGAGAATACGACCGAGGGCGCTTAGGAGTCTTCCAAACACTGCAATACCGTAGCCCGAACACGCCTGGAATCCTCCAGTGTCAAATGAACTCGTGTTCAATCGGCTCTCAGGTTGGTAACCGGGTCTTGGCCCGAGGTGAGTGCTTACCGGTACCTTGGACCCCGGTACGCGCCGCGCGGCCAACAACATCGGTGCCTTGAAGAACATTGTCCAACTTCGATCAGCCGTCGCGCTCGTGGGTCGTTTTCCGGCCCTAGCCGGTGTCGACCTCGACGTATCCGACTCCCAGATCGTCCTGCTGAGCGGACACAACGGGGCCGGAAAGTCGACGTTGCTCAGGTTGTGTGCAGGTTTGGTCCCACTCGCTTCGGGATCGGCGGTCGTCTTGGGCAACGACTTGGGCAAGAGCCGCTCAGCGGTCAGGCGTCGCGTGGGACTGTTGGGTCATGAGACGTTTCTCTATGAGGATTTGACGGTAAGAGAGAACCTGGACTTTTGGTCGCGTGCGGCTGGTGCAACGAAGGAAGATGGCTTGTCCGCCCTCGATCGTCTCGGCGTCGCTTCGAGGCTCCATGATGTGAATGTGAGGGGTCTCTCGGCTGGTCAACGGCGCAGGGTCTCGTTCGCCGCGATGATCTGCCGACGGCCTGAGCTTTGGCTCCTCGATGAACCACATGCAGGGCTCGATGCTGCTGGTCGCGACACGGTCGACAGTCTGGTCACCGAGGCGGCGGCGCATGGAGCGACGGTGCTGTTCGTCTCGCACGAACTCGATCGGGCCGACGCTCTCGCGGATCGTCATCTCGTGATCGACAGCGGGATCATCGTCGACGAAACACGCCGGGCCGATACGAGCACGACCGACTCAGACTCGGTCCCACTGGGGGCGATTCCAGATGCGTGACGTCCTGTTGGTAGCTGCGAAGGATCTTCGAATCGAGCGACGGTCACGCATCGGAACTGCACAAGTACTGCCGTTCGCTCTGTTGGTGTTGTTGCTGTTCGCATTTGCTCTCGACCCGGACCGGGGTCTCTTGGAAGCCGCAACGCCTGGCCTTTTCTGGGTCACGGTGTTGTTCTCAGCTGTTCTCGCGCTTCAACGGAACTTTGGGATCGAGGCAGAGGACGGAATCATCGACGCCTTGCGGCTCTGTGGAATGGCGCCGTCATCGATCTACTTCGGCAAGGTCCTTGCGCTGGTGGTGCAACTATTCGCTCTCGAGTTCGTGCTCGTTATTGCAGTGGCGGTGTTCTACAACCTCGAGTTCAACGGGATCCCATTGCTCGTGGTGATTTCGTTGGCGGCCACGCTCGGCATTGCTGCGACCGGATCGATCTATGGAGCACTCTCTGCTCGGCTTCGGAGCCGTGACACCCTCTTGCCGCTACTGATGCTGCCTCTTCTTGCCCCTGTGTTGATCTCAGCAACTCGCGGATCTGAGATAGCCCTTCGGGGTGAAGTTGGCACAGGATGGTCATGGGCCGCCCTGCTCGGGTTGTTCGCGAGCACATACCTGATTGTCGGTGCGGTCCTGTTCAGCCCGCTACTGGAGGATGCATGACATCTCACAGCTCCACAGCTGCAACAACTGATCTGACTGACCAAGGCGTCGCTGGTGGGCTCAGCGGTACGGGGTCTATCGGTACCAAGGTCATTGGCAGCGCCGCCTTGGTTACTGTTGCCCTTGGCGCAATCTACGGACTCGTGATCAGCGGGCCTGATCAGAAGCTCGGCAACACGGTCAGGATCATCTATCTGCACGTCCCCACCGTGTTGGCCGCTTACTTGGCTTTCGTCATCACTGCCATCGGTTCAGCGATGTACTTGCTCAAACGAACCGAGTTCTGGGATCTGTTGGCGTCGTCCGCAGCAGAAATCGGTGTCCTCTTCTTCGCGGTGACAATCATCGATGGTGCCCTCTGGGGCAAGGTCACATGGGGAGTCTTCTGGCGTTGGGAACCGAGACTGACCACGTCCGCAGTGTTGTTGTTGATGTATGTCGGGTACTTGGCGATCCGAGCGTTGCCCGCAGATCCCCGTACACGGGCGACGCGGTCAGCGATTGTCGGACTCGTCGCAGTGGTGAACATCCCGATCGTTCACAAAGCAGTCGACTGGTGGAGAGGAATCCACCAGGGCCAGACAGTCCTCGGGACCGTCGACCCGAACATGGCAGGCAATCAACTGTTCGCCATGTACACCTCGATGATCGCAGGACTCTTGGTGTTCGCATGGCTGCTGATCCACCGCTTCCGTGTTGGATTCCTGATGGAACGGACCGAGGACCTCGCCTTGGAAGAAGCCATCTCGGCGAGACGTCAAGAGAACGCCGGGCAGACCGGACAAGGAGCCTGAAGTGACTGACTTCTACATTGCCGCGGCATGGGTGATCACCTTTGGTGCAGTCGGCGGGTATGCCCTGTCCTTGGTGATCCGCGGACGTCGACTCAGCCGTTCTGTTCCAGTTGACCGACGCCGTTGGATGGGTGCCCCGGCCGAAACAGAGTCCCCGGTGGGAAGCCAAACTGTTGGAGTTCCTGGAGGAAACCATGGCTGACGCCTTCAACGAAGAGGAATCGGCCGACACTTCAGCCGCTGATTTCGATGTGACCCCAAGGTCAGCTCCTCGCCAGTCAACGCGTAGTGGCAACAAAGTGCTCGCAATCGGAGCCTTGGTAATCGGAGCGCTAGTGCTCGGCCTCGTTGTTTTCAAGGGACTCAACGACGCTTCGATGTTCTATTACAACGTTGACGAGGCAGTCGCTCGTAAACCAGAACTGGGTGACAAGCGGTTCCGGATGCAGGGAAACGTCATTGACGGCTCAATCAAAAAGACCGAGGGTGGAGTCGATTTCACGATCGCCTACGGCGATACCGAGGTCAACGTCGTGAACCGTGGCAATCCGCCGGAACTCTTCTCGACAGAAATTCCCGTCATAATCGAAGGCAACTTCGTCGGGGATGAATTCCACAGTGATGAGATCATCATTCGCCACGACAACAACTACGACGAAGATCACCCCGACCGCATCGACAAGGCAACCAAGGACGCAAAGGACCGCTCGGAGCCGCAAGGGTGAATCGTGCGCTTGGACTAACCGGTCTGATCATCGGTTTCGGTGGTTCGATCGTCGCGATCTTCATGTTGATCGGAGCGTTGCGCACCCGTCGAGCCGATCTCGCGAAGATGGGACGGGCCTATTCGCTGGTCGTCCTAGCTGGAGCGGTACTTGCTGTCGTCGCTATGCAACTGGCATTGGCACAGCGTGACTACACGATTCTCTATGTAGCCCAGAACGGCTCGTCCACTACTCCGTTCCTGTTCAACGTGGCAGCGATGTGGTCAGCGCTCGAGGGCTCGATCCTGCTGTGGGGAATAATCCTTGCCGGCTACATCACCGTGGTGGCCCACAAGGTCCGCAAACGCATGGACGATCCGTTGGTGATCTGGGCGTTGATCGTCATGTTCGCAGTGTCGATCTTCTTCTTCGGATTGATGCTCACCGCTGCGAATCCTTTCGTCGCGAACTCTCCGGCACCAGGGTTCGACGGACCTGGGCCCAACCCGTTGCTGCAGAACCATGTGCTCATGGCGTTCCATCCGCCCATGCTGTACCTGGGTTATGTCGGATTCACCGTTCCGTTCGCGTTCGCCATTGCAGCGCTCATCACTGGACGTGTCGGCGAAGGATGGCTGATCGAAACGCGACGATGGACCCTCTTCGCCTGGGGGTTCCTGACAGCGGGAATCATCCTCGGGGCGTGGTGGAGCTATGAGGTGCTCGGCTGGGGTGGCTACTGGGGTTGGGACCCAGTCGAGAACGCATCGTTGCTGCCGTGGCTGACCGGCACCGCGTACATCCACTCGGTCATGGTCCAAGAACGCCGTGGAATGCTGCGCGTGTGGAATCTGTCTTTGTTGTGCGCGACTTTCTCGCTCACGATCCTGGGGACATTCCTGACGCGGTCCGGCGTCGTGCAGTCAGTCCATGCATTCACCGCAGGTTCGGTCGGTCCGCTGTTGCTGGGCTTCTTCGCATTGATCGTTGCAGTGTCAGTAGGTCTAATCGGCTGGCGTGGAGATCAACTTCGATCCGTTGGACGCATCGATTCCGCTGTGTCGCGAGAGGGAGCGTTCCTGGCCAACAACCTGGTGTTCGCTGCACTCGCGTTCGTGGTGATGCTCGGTACCGTGTTCCCATTGATCGTCGAGGCTGTCGCAGGCGACGCGCTTTCTGTTGGGCCCCCGTACTTCAACCGCATGACCATGCCGCTGGGACTGACACTTTTGTTCCTCATGGCGATCGCCCCGGTGCTGCCGTGGCGGAAGGCTTCGGGTGAACTCCTTCGGGAGCGCCTCTGGTGGCCAGCGTGGTTCGGTATCGGTTCGTTGGCTCTGTCCGTGGTGCTGGGAGCTCGGGGAATAGCAGCGCTGCTTGCTTTCACCATCGGTGGATTCGCAGCTGGTTCGGCATTCCGTCAAATCGCTCTGGCTACCCGTCGCCAGGGCTGGCGGGGACTTGTCGGTCGGGCCAATGGGGGGATGGTGGTACACCTCGGAACCATCATGATCGGAGTGGCGCTTGCCGCTTCGATGAGTTTCATGAGCCAAGGTGAGTTCACGCTGGCAAGAGGTGAGACGGCCCATATCGGTGGCCATACGGTCCGCTACGTCGATTCACACACGGTTGAATACAACAATCGGATCTCGTTGATCGCACGTATCAAGGTGGATGACAAGGTCGTCTACGAACCCAGACTCAACCGCTTCAGGGCATCGGGCCAAACAGTACCGACCCCATCGGTCAAGGCTGGTCCACGATCCGACATCATGTTGTCGATCACCAGCGCACCATCCGAGGATGACCCGTCGTTGGGTCTTCGTGTAATCGTCTGGCCGATGGTCACTTGGATCTGGGTCGGCGGTTTGGTGATGCTCTTCGGGACGGTTCTAGCCATATTCCCTGGCAAGCGGCGTAATCCGCTGCAGGCTGTGTCGGAGCCGACTCCCATGGAATTGGAACACTCCAGGTGAAGCATCGGTCGGTCATTGTTGCAGCAATTTTCGGTGTCGCTGCGCTCGGGTTGGTGATTGTGTTCGCCATGTCCCCAGCTGGTGGGAACAAGGACGTTCGAAGTCCAATTCTCGGCAAGGTTGCCCCAGCGTTGACTGGCCAGAACCTGCATGGTGGGACCGTGGATCTGGATTCGTTCAAGGGTGAATGGGTGCTCGTCAACTTCTTCGCGACATGGTGTCCTCCATGTGTCTTGGAGCACCCTGAGTTGGTGAGGCTCTCCAAGGACGATGGGGGACAGTTGCAGGTTGTGAGCGTTGGATTCCAAGACTCGACGGCCAAGGTAAAGGAGTTCTTCGCCGACAATGGTGGGAGCTGGCCGGTGATTACGGGCGACAGCGGGCAGATCGGACTCGAGTATGGCGTCAAAGCCCTACCCGAGTCGTTCCTCGTCGGGCCCAACGGTCGGGTGATAGCGAAATTCGAGGGCGGCATCACGGCGAAGCAGGTCACCGACTACATAACCAAGGCTGAGGCTGAAGCCGGCGCCGACACCTCGTCGAGCAAATCGTCTCAGGAGCCGGGATCATGACCGAGGTTGAATCATCAGCGAGCCAAAATGGCGCTGATGGGCTGGGCCCTTCGGCAGATGAGCATGTCGGAGTTGCCGACGCGCCCAAGGGAGCTTCGACGAAAGTGAAATCCCGGCGCGCCAAGCAACGTCAACGTTGGTGGTGGTGGTTGCTGATGGCAGGGGCTGCGCTCGCTGTCATCGTGTCGTCGTCTTCCAAACCCCCAACCGAAGGTGTTGGTGAGGAGCGGTTGTTCTACCTCGCTTCCCAGCTCAAGTGTGTGCAGTGCGTGGGAGAGTCAGTGGCAGGGTCAGCTGCGCCCATCGCAGTGCAATTCCGCTCGCAGATACGTGAACAGATGGGCAAGGGGCTTACCAACGACGAGATTCTCGACTACTTCGCCTCGCGTTACGACGATGTCCTCCTGACCCCACCATCGCGTGGAATTGGCTCGCTCGTCTGGGTGCTCCCCGTTGTGGTAATCGGTGGCTGTGCTCTGGGACTCGGACTCGCGATCAGACGATGGTCAGAGACTTCAGGGCAGGCTCGAGTAATGACGGACGAGGATGAGTCGTTGGTCGCGGAAGCATTGGCCGATGACGACTGATCTGGGATCTGAATCACCAGGTGAGGGCCGCCTGATCGAGGAGCGCGATCATCTGCTTGCGTCGATCAGAGACCTTGATCGAGAGTTCGGCTTTGGCGACATGTCCGAAGCCGATTACGAACGACTTCGTCAGGAGTACACGGTCCGCGCAGCCGATGTGATTCGTGCGATCGAACGCGGTGAGACCGACTCGAGTGATCTGACCCCGCCGGCCACCAAGAACAATGGTCGCTGGAAACTAGTTGGGATCTCAACGGTTGTCGTCGTCTTTGCTGTGGCGAGCGGCTTCATGGTGGCGAGGTCGTCGGGCCAGCGTGGGTCCAACGCGATAACCGGGTCGCAGGGAACGATCCGTGAGCAGTTGGCAACCTGCCAGACCCTGTCATTCCAAAAGCCTGAACAAGGGATCGACTGCTACGCGGACATCCTCAAGAAGGCTCCTGACAACGTCGAGGCTCTGACCTATCAAGGGTGGGCTTATGTGCGCACAGATGACATCAAGAGCGGAGGGGCCAACTTCGCGCGAGTGGTGGAAATAGATCCTGACTATCCCGATGTGCGCGTGTTCCGGGCGGTTATGGCGGTGCGGGGCGAGGACTTTGAAGCAGCAGCGGAAGAAGTGTCGTTGTTCTATCGCAACGACCCGTCACCCATGGCGATTCAGGTGTTGCAGTCGCAGGGCCTCGAGCGTGAGATCTACTTCGGGCTGTTACCCGGGCCGGTCCGGATGTGCTGGCAAAAGGCTGCCGAAGCGGGCAAGGACTCCGAACAACTCGATGGGAAGTTCTACGGCGCGTTGGCGACTTGTCTGGATGAGGTCTTGGCGTCGACTCCCTCTGATGCGGAGGCACTTGTCTCACGTGGCTACGCCGCCGCCGGGCTGGCGTCCATGGACAAGGCGTCGACGATGGATGCGGCCGAACCGTTTCTGGAGAAGGCCCTGTCTGTTGATCCAGTGAACGGAAATGCATTGATGCTCCGTGCATCACTCTTGGCTGTCAACGCACGAGGCGATGAAGCGAAAGAGGTTCTCCAGCAACTGGAGAACCTCCCTCGGCCTACGATTTCATTTCTGGTCGGTGGCCCCGAGCAGGTTGCTGAAGGGCTCTGAACAGTTCAGAGGATGTGGCTCAACGAATCTCGTTGACGAAGGTGTAGTCAGCCGCGTCGCTTGTAAAGCGGTAGTAGGACCGTGTCCGCTCTAGCGGTCCGACTTTGATCGCCAGGTTCTGAGGCAGACCGTCAATTGGGATGAATCCCTGATCCAATCCGGGGGCGAATAGACCTCCGATGGAAAGGCCAGCCTTGATCAAGTCGGTGAGGGCGCCTGTTGTCGGCAGGTAGATCTGTGCAGCGATACCGACGATGTCGTCAGGGTCACCAAGACCCTCGATCACAGCTCCGATTAGTCCTGCGGCCGCCTGTAGGAAATCCGTTATGTGGCTGACGATCAAATTGATCAGGTCTTCAGTGCTGGGCGGCGTGTCAGATCGAGCGATCAACAACTCGAGTGCATCACGGACCGTGCCGCTAAGAGCGCTGTTCAACAGGTCGCTCACTGCGCACCCCTCCGGGAAAACGCCATCGCGTTCCATGACGAAGCTGAGGGTCCCGATGATCTCGAATGGGGCGGTGGACAACGCCAAGTCGCCAACGTCAAGAGGTTGTACCTCACCGAGGTTTATGTCAGCGGCGCCTGACGGGAACTCAAGTGTCGTGCCATTGGGGGCAGCGTCAGCTGCTGGCAATTTGCCGCTGTAGCACTGTGACGAGAACGAGGTGGATGTCGAATTCTTCACGCCCAGCTTCGACCGGAAACCCAACTGGATCACATAGGGCTCATCGCCCGCGTCCCAATCCTCTTGATGGTGAACGGACACCGACTTCGGTGAAACGGTGAACCCGGCAAGGGGCGGCCCACCGGGGGTACACGCCACAGCGATCAACGCGACCGCGAGGCTGCTTGCCAGCAAAACAGAGGCTCTCCGCCCGGACCTTTTCATGAATACCCCCCCTGAGGCGATCCGCCATTCCTCTGTGCGGACTGTGCAACCCTAACCGGTTCAGGCCGAACCTGCCGAAAAGTCCTTCTGCGATTTGTATTGGGCTGTGGTGAAAGTGACCCCGTCCCAGCCCGTCAGAGTCCATATCGAACCCTTGGCCCCGCCCGATCGTCCGATCACTCTGGTACCACGCATGACAGCGACTCGCAGCAGATCGGGGATTATGTCGCCATGGCTGCACACCACGATTGACCGGCTGTGCTTGGAGCCCGACTTTTCGAGGCCAGCGGTAAGGGACTCAAGAGCGCGCCATGCTTTGTCGGTTGGCGTTAGCTCAGCGAACCTCTTATTGGTTTCGACTTCTAGGCCCAAATGATTGGCGATTGGTTCGACGGTCTGAACGCATCGAATGAGGGGACTCGAGACGATTGTCTTGATGTTGGCGTCCGCGAGTTCTGCGATCAGACGGTGGGCCTGCGTATGGCCCTTTTCATCAAGCTTGCGGTCCGAGTCGAAAGGATTTGAATTATCTCGGTGGCCAGCGCTTGCGTGCCGGACAAGGTGGACCTTGATCGGGCCCTTTTTCGACTT
>JAGQSZ010000082.1 GCA_020439285.1 Microthrixaceae bacterium | reverse complement strand
GGGCTGACACCCTTCCCGGGGACGAATCTGGACGCGACGCTGAGAGCGCTGGGTACCACGACTGTTGTTGCTTGCGGAGTGTCGGTAAACGTCGGGATCCTCGGCCTCGTCCTGAACGCAGCAGATCTGGGATATGAAGTCGTGGTGTGTACTGATTCTGTTGCCGGGGTTCCCGCCGATTACTCACGAGCTGTGATCGAGAACACCTTCAGAATGGTCGCGACGGTCACGACGACTGAAGAACTTCTGGATCATTGGCGCTCTGCGCCTTGATCGTCAGGTGCTGCTCACCAGTCCGAGCGATTCAGCGAGTGCTGCCGCGTTGTCGAGCAGTTCGCTGCGTGAGTTGCCCGGAACCATCAGTGGGAACCAATCGACTCCGATTTCGAACAACTCATTGATCTCGTCAGCGAGCATGCCCAACCGGCCCCGCGGATCTGACATATATGCGCCCATGCCAAAGGGAACGAAACAGATCGTGAGCGGCGTTGGACGTTTCACCGACTCGCACAGCTCAGTGGCTTCGGCCAAACGTTCCTTCAGTGCACTGTGATCGACAATCTCGGCTGTCTTCAATCCTCGTCCTGAGCCTGCTGGTGTCGGCATCGGAGACCAGCCCTGAGCAAGGGTGACGGCACGGCGCATCGCCGCTTTTGAATTCCCGCCGATCCAGAGCGGGGGCCCGCCATAGGTAGCAGGAAGCGACGTTGCTGACCGAGTTTCCCAACCCTGCCCTTCTCCATGGAACGACTCACCGGACCAGATCCGAGGTAGCACTGTGAGGGCTTCTTCAAGGAGTTGCCCGCGGCGCTCGAAGTCGACACCCAATGCAGAGAATTCGGGGCGAACGTATCCTGCTGCGACGCCTGCGATTAGTCGGCCGCCCGAAATCGCATCCACGCTTGCCAGTCCCTTGGCTGCAAGGAACGGGTTTCGATATGGCAGAACGTAAACGTTGGTGTGGACCTTCAGCTTCTTCGTTGCAACTGCAACTGCACTCAACGCCGTTACAGGCTCCAGGGCCTGATGTCCCCCACCGGTCAACCATCGGTCATCGGGAGCCGGGTGATCCGTCACATATCCCGCATGGAAACCGAGTTGTTCGTAACGCTGGGCGATCTCGCTGATGGCGTCGCCGGACAGGAACTCCCCGGCATACTCGACTCGTTCGACCGGTATACCGACAGAGATCCACGGCCGCTTTGGCGTAAGACCATAAACGTAGTCCGCAGCGATCCCTGCTACTGACGCATCTATGTGATGGCGTCCCTGCACTGTCATGTTGGTCACGACATGGCCAGCGTGTTCGAACATCGCCGCTGCGTCCTGCCCGAGGAATGCCGGGACCTCAGTATCTCCGTCCGTTCCGATGATCAGCAAAGGTGATGGCTTGGTGCCGTTTGGCAAGTGGGGTTGCCCATCGGCTTCCGGGAAGAAGCCGCAGATTGCAACAACACGTTCGGCGACGGTGCCGCGCCATGCCATGGCAAGTGCCAGCGCAGCACCTTGGGAGAAGCCTGCAAGCGCTACGCGTGAACCACGGGCAGATGCCTCGACCAAGAGCGACTCGATCCGATCCATCGAGTCGCCGATTTCATGAGGGTCCACGCCCCGCGGACCTGTCGAGAACCAACTGTTCTGCCCCGAGCGGTCAGGCTGCGCACACGGCGCGATTACATCCCAGTCGGGCGGCGCTATCCGACGCCCCCAACTCAACGCCGTCAAAGGCTGGTCGCCGTAACCGTGGAGAGCAACCAGGAGCCCCGGACCGCCCGTAACGGCGCCCACAGCTCCAGCCCCAAGTGCTTGAACAGCCGATTTGTCATCGTGGTTCGGATCGATGGCCATACCAGACTCTCACCGCGCCTGAGCATCAGATCAAACCGAAATGCATCAACAGGAGGAATTCGGCCTGTTCACCAGCACACTGAGTATCGGTTTAGTCACGGCGAACTCGCGCTGCGACACCTGACGCACCGATCACGACGTGTTCTTAGTATCTCGCCGCAATCGATCGAACCGCGAAAGCGATCGAATGCAGCGCGCCCATTCCGCAGCCAGCAATGGCACACTCGTCGATCACGAACTCGAGTTGATGATCGCCGAGTTCTCACCGCTGGTGTACCACGTCGCCTTCGGCATCCTTCACGATCCGGGACTGGCAGAAGACGCTGTCCAAGAGACGATGATCAAGGCTTGGCGACACCGTTCAGAATTTCGAGGAGACAGTTCGTTCAAAACCTGGATCGTGCGAATTGGACGCAACACGGCTATCGATTCGCTGCGTCGCCGCAGGGACCACATCACCAGTGCTGGAGAAGTTCCCGAGACCGCTGATCAAAACGCGAACTCCGACATCGAACGTCTGGCCGAGGGTCGAGACGACATGGTCGAACTCGCTCGGGCACTCGAGACTCTCGATGAGTTGAGCCGAACGATCATCGTGTTGAGAGAGGTCGATTCGATGTCCTACCAGGAAATCGCCGAAGCACTCGAGGTGCCGGTATCCACGGTCAAGACCCGTCTGCTGAGAGCCCGCCGAACCCTTCAAGAGATGCTCGAGCCCCAAGGAGCGCTTGCCCCATGACTGACCATGATTTCGAACTCGATGAAGAACAATGGGATCTGGATGACCGGATCTCCAAACTTTTCTCGCACCAGAACGAGATCTGTTCCCAGACTCTCTCGGGTGTCGAGAAGCGGTTACGTACCCGATCGGGGGCCGGAACACTGTCGGACCTCTTGTCAGTCGGTCTGGAAACGATCGGTCTACTCCTAAACGACAACGATCGATCGGCCGACAAGAACTATCGAGGACGTTGACATGGAAATCATGAGATGGATATGGGCTGCCGTAGCCCTGGGCTCTGGGCTGTTGATCGGTGAGCTCGCTGGCCGCCTGACACGCTCGGCCGTCGCTCGCGCAACAGATCGCCCGCTCCTCGCAGCATCGAGTCGAACAATAGGCAAAGTGGTCTTTTGGTGTTCAGTCATGGTCGGTCTGATCGTGGCCGCAGGGCTGTTGAATCCAGAGACACTGTCGACCTTTGGCGACAAGCTGACTCACGAGGTGCCGAGCCTTCTGCTAGCGGGGGTCTGGCTCATTGCCGGATATGCAGCTTCGGTCGCACTAGCCGCAATGGTCGGCCAATCCGCTTTGAAGGCAACTGGGGTCAGGCAGGCGTCCATCGAGCGTGCACTTCGAGCGACGATCATGGCTGCGGCAGTGGCAGCGGCGCTTCACCAAGCGGGGGTCAGCTCAGGCATCATCCTTTCGGTAGTCACAATCGGGTTGGCAGTTCCGGCATTAACTATCGGGGCATTGACCGCGCTCGGTGCTCGTAGCGTCGCGGCCCAGGTCGCCGCCGGCCGGGTGCTTCGCCACCATCTCAACATCGGTGATGTGATCTCCGCTCGTGGCCAAACCGGGCGGGTTACTTCCATTCACTCGACCGCAGTAGAGATCCTCTGCGCAGATGGAAGCACTCGACTCCTGCCCCACTCGGAGCTCCTGGACTCTGGCGTAGAGATAAGCGACCGCGAACACACCTACCGTCGCTGAAACAACGCCATCTTGGGGCACAGATCCACGAGGTGGCTCGCTCTGCCACTAGGTCGGAATACCCAACGCTGAATTCTTTCGCGACTTCTCCCAGTCTGTTGCGTCAGTATTGATGAAGGCGCAACGGAGTCCGCCCGTAGAACAAGCGCCCGATCCGATAACAACTCCTGTGCTTCGACGGGGTAATCGGTTTGCTTCCTGAGGGTCCCCACGTGGGGCCCTCAGCAGTTTTCGTCATGTCCTGCGAATCAGTCGCCTACCAACCCGCCCGTTATCTCAACGTGACAGCAGTCACCGTTGTTAGTAGATTGGCCTAGCCATAATGCTTGGCCCGGTTGAGGCCCGCTTCGGCGGAAAACTCCCGGATTTGGAGAGACCGTGTGGACGGAATCGGGGGGCTCCGTCCACACGGCTTCCAAACGGGGCACAATGGCGGGGTGACTCTGCAGAAGTACCCGCTTGATGACGATGCTTCGGATGCCTTCGTATTCGTGGATCTAGACGAAGCTGATGTTGCAACCGGAATTGTTCGCTCCGCAAAGAAGGTCCTTCAGGACGGCGCTCGTTCCTTGGCCCGTCACGAGACATACGCGTGGGCTCTTCTCAAGACCAAATTCAGCGGAGCTTCCGGAGGGATCAACACTCCCCCCGATCAGCAGGGCGTCGCGTATGAACAATTCACACGGGCGCTCGCTGCATCAGAAGCGAACCGCAAACTCATCCTGAGGCCCGGTAAGGGAGTTCCACCGGCTGAAGACTCGACGCTCAACGATCTGACCGCCCAGGGAGTTGTCGCTGCAACCAGAGCCGCGCTCGGTGGACTCGACGGGCGCTCAGTTGCCGTCGAATCAGGCGACGCTGCAGCTCAACGTGTTTCAGAGCTGCTCACAGAGAGCGGAGTAACCGTTTCGACAGTGACGCCCGCAGAGTTCGAGTCCACGCCGAGCCAAGCTCTCATATGTGGATCCAAGGTCGGACTAATCGATCATGAGATGGCCGCCCGACTCCCCCACGACGTGATCGTCCCCATGGGCCCGTCACCAGTCACAGCTCGAGCCTTTGCGGTGCTCACCAAGAAGAACGTCACGGTGATCCCTGCATTCTTGTCCGTGTGCGGCCCACTGTTCGCTCACAGGGCACAAGTCGAGATGCCCAATGCCGGTCCGGACATCGAAACACTCTGCACCCAAGTGGATGAGTTCGTGACCGCACGGTCAGAGGAACTGTCGCAACATCCTGAAGGTTCCTATATGGGCGCTTGCTTCGCAGCCGAGGAGTTCTTGGCGACCTGGATCGAAGAGCTCCCGTTCGGCCGACCCTTCGGCTGAGGCCAGCGCTTGACCGCCCGCTAATCTGGAGCCCTGACGGCCTCATCAGACGCGCGCCGTGTCGTCGTAAGCGCATACTCCCCCGGAAGCAATGACAACAGAACGAAACTCCGCCACATCCCCACCTTCAAACGCGGAGCATCTACCGCGTCGGGAGTTCACTACCCGCCACATCGGCCCATCTGACAGCGACTTGGATGTCATGTTCAAGACTGTCGGGGTCAGCTCTCTCGACGAACTCATGGAGCGTGCGGTACCCCAAGCGATCTTCGATGATGAGACCCTGGAGGTCCTCGAAGCCCCGACCGAGGAGTCTGCTCTCGCGGAGCTCGCATCCATCGCTGCCCAGAACCAGATCTTCACCCCGATGATCGGCACTGGCTACTACGGGACGCACGTCCCCGCTGTGATCCAGCGGAACATGCTGGAGAACCCTGCGTGGTACACGGCCTACACGCCCTACCAGCCCGAGATCTCCCAAGGGCGTCTCGAAGCCCTCTTGAACTTCCAAACGATGATCTCGGATCTGACGGGAATGGATATCGCCAACGCCTCGATGCTCGATGAGGCAACAGCCGCGGCTGAGGCAATGACTCTCGCCCGCAGAGTCAACAGGGCCAAGTCGAACACTTTCGTCATCGATGCCAACACACACCCCCAGACCATCGAAGTCGTCCGAACCCGCGCGCATCCTTTGGGCATTGACGTAAGCGTTGTTGATATCGACTCGATTACAACTGGGCCCCTTGATGCATTCGGAGTGCTGATCTCCTATCCCGGGTCGACTGGATCAATCCCTGATCTGGGCAGAGCCATCGAAGCAGTGCACTCGGCCGGTTCCTTCGCAGTAGTCACGACAGACCTGCTCGCGCTGACCCTTCTCGAAGCACCCGGGCATCTTGGCGCCGATGCTGTCGTCGGATCCGCACAGCGCTTCGGTGTGCCTCTGGGATACGGCGGACCCCACGCCGGCTTCATGGCTGTGGCCGAGGGCGCTCGCCGCTCGCTGCCGGGTCGACTCGTCGGAGTCTCAATAGACACCGAGGGCAAGGCCGCCTACCGACTCGCTCTGCAGACCCGCGAGCAGCACATCAGACGGGAAAAGGCGACGTCCAACATCTGTACGGCTCAGGCACTTCTGGCGAACATGGCATCGTCCTACGCTGTCTACCACGGCCCCGACGGACTGCGACAGATCGCTCGGCGTGTGCACGGCTTGGCGAGTGCGGCGGCTGCCGCTCTGCGGAAATCGGGCATTCGTGTCACCGCTTCACCGTTCTTCGACACGGTGCTCGTTGACGCTCCCGGACAAGCCGACTCTCTGGTCGGTTCTGTCGCCGAACAACGGATCAACATCCGTCGGGTCGACGATGACCACGTGGCGTTCTCATGCGATGAGACCACCTCAGTTCGCACGGTTGTCGCCCTCGTCAAGGCCCTTGGAGCGAACGCCGATCATGACGGGGTTAGCACGGGTGCAATTCACGCTGCCGATGAGCTTGTCGGCATTCCTGGATCGATGCGCCGCCAGACCACGTTCTTGGAACACGCGACGTTCAATCAGTACCACTCCGAGACCGAGATGATGCGCTATTTGCGGCGTCTCGCGGATGCAGATCTGGCCTTGGACCGGACGATGATTCCACTCGGATCGTGCACCATGAAGCTGAACGCTGCGGCAGAGATGATTCCGGTGAGCTGGCCCGAGTTCTCTGACATGCATCCCTTTGCGCCAAGCGAGCAGGCCGCCGGTTACGCACAGATCATCTTCGAACTGCAGGAGTACCTGAAGCGGATCACCGGCTATGACGAGGTGTCTCTGCAACCGAATGCCGGCAGTCAGGGAGAGTTCGCTGGCCTTCTTGCTATTCGTGAATACCACCGCAGCCGGGGTGAAGCGCAGCGCGATATCTGCCTGATTCCGGCATCAGCACATGGCACCAACGCTGCAAGCGCTGTGATGGCCGGAATGCGGGTCGTTGTGGTCGCAACGGATGAATGTGGCAACGTGGACATGGCCGATCTGGTCTCCAAGGCGCAGGAGCACTCAGACGACCTTGCGGCGGTCATGGTGACCTACCCGTCGACTCACGGAGTTTTCGAAGAAGGAATCGACGAACTATGCCGCGTCATTCATGATCACGGCGGTCAGGTCTATGTGGATGGAGCAAACCTCAATGCACTCGTTGGCATCGCTAGGCCGGGACGTTTCGGTGCAGACGTCAGCCACTTGAATCTCCACAAGACCTTTGCAATCCCCCACGGTGGAGGCGGTCCGGGTATAGGTCCAGTTGCAGTCCGAAGCCATCTGGCCCCGTTCCTTCCGAATCACCCACTGTCGAGAAACGCGGGTCCTGCTACTGGCCCCGGTCCCGTGTCGGCTGCCCCCTTCGGATCGGCTGGGATTCTTCCAATCACGTGGATGTACATCACGATGATGGGCCACGAACTACGCCGGGCTACCCAGGTCGCTGTCCTGTCAGCGAACTACATTGCGGCCCGGCTCGATCCGTACTTCCCGGTTCTCTACACCGGCCCGGAGGGCTTGGTGGCCCATGAGTGCATCATCGACCTGCGGCCAACTGAAAAGAGTGCTGGTATCACCAACGAGGACGTCGCCAAACGACTTATCGATTACGGATTCCATGCACCAACGATGTCGTTCCCGGTTGCTGGGACTCTGATGATCGAGCCCACTGAATCCGAGAGCCTCTCAGAGATTGATAGGTTCTGCGACGCGATGATCTCCATCGCCGAAGAGATCCGGGCCGTCGCCGACGGCGAATGGCCGGCGGACGACAATCCACTCGTCAATGCTCCACACACTGCCCAACAAGTCGGTGCAGACGACTGGAACCACGCCTACCCGAGGTCGATCGCCGGATGGCCGAGTCCAGCACAGTTGACCTACAAGTACTGGCCACCCGTCAGTCGGATCGATGGTGGTTACGGCGACCGCAACTTGGTCTGTTCCTGCCCCTCGATCGAGGAACTGGCTTCAAATAGCTGAGCTCAATTAGCTGATCCGAGTCAGTCAGCAGCCTTGTAGAACGGAAGTTTGATCATGGTCGCTGGCATCGGCTTGCCGCGCACGTCAATCTCGAGTTCCTGGCCTTCCTCGATATCACTGTCGAGAAGTGCCATCGCTATCCCGTGTCCCAGTGTCGGCGAGAAGTTGCCGGAGGTAACAACGCCGACGGTGACGCCTCCGCTCAGCACAGGTTGACCCTCTCTGGGTGGTCTGCGTCCTGGTGTGACCAGGCCACGAATCTTCTGGTACCCACCAGCGTCCCTTTGGGCTTCCAGGGCTGAGCGTCCGTTGAAGTCGTCCTTGTCCCAGCCGATCACCCAGGACAGCCCGGCTTGAATCGTGGAGATAGATCCGCCCAGGTCGTGTCCGTGCAGTGGGAACCCCGCTTCGAGACGGAGCGTATCTCGGGCACCCAGTCCAGCGGGTTTCGCTCCCGCAGCGACCACGTCATTCCAGAACTCGGCCGCAACTCCGGCAGGAATTGCGCACTCCACGCCGTCCTCACCCGTGTAACCGGTACCCGCAGCCACGCATTCCGTTCCCTTGTATACGAACGGCGCTATGCGGAAGCGACCTACTTCAGCCGCCTCTGGGGCTACAGAAGCCAAGACCTGTCGGGCGTGTGGGCCTTGGATAGCGAGCATCGCTCGCGTGGCGGTTCGGTCGACGATATCGACATCCATCCCCTGGGCAGCTTGGTGCAGACGACGCTGGACCTCACCCGTATTGGAAGCATTCGGGATGACGTCGAACTCTTCGGGAGCCATCCACCAGACGATGATGTCATCGACAACCTCTCCTGAATCGGGGTCCAGCAGGTGGGTGTACTGCGCTCTGCCGGGGCTGATCCGGGTCAGGTCGTTGGTCAGACAGCGCTGCAGCAACTCAAAGGAGTTCGTGCCAGTGACCGCGAGTGTTCCCAGATGGCTGACATCAAAAATTGCTGCGCCGTTTCGACAGGACTGGTGTTCTGCGATCGTCCCATCTGGATATGACAGCGGCATCTCCCATCCGCCGAAGTCGATCAGCTTGGCGTCGAGGGAACGATGAACGGATTCGAGTGGAGAATGATTCACCGGTCAGATGCCACTGGCTTTGCTGCGCGAGTCAGAAAGGGATGCCCCAATCGCGCGCTCGGATCCCGGGTTCAGTTCGACGATCTTCGCGTCGACTTCCTCAACGACTCCCGACAGGGAAAGCACGTTCAGCACACCCTGACCGTTTCGCAGTACGTCGACGAGCTCACCATCGGAACGCACAAGAACTGATCTGTTTCCACTGATCACCAGGTTCGATGCACTGATGTCAGAACCGAGGTTGTCACGCATATAGGTGAACACCTGGCGAACCGACTCAAGCTTCAACCCCGCATCCAGGAGAGTCTTGATGACCTTCAATTCAAGGAGGTCACGATACGAGTATTGGCGTCGGGAGCCGCTCCCCCGCGCTTCCGCCAGCGACGGAGTTACCAGACCGGTTCGGGCCCAGTAGTCCAATTGCCGGTAGGTGATTCCAACGATCTCGGCTGTCCGGCGACCGCTGAAGCCGAGTTGTTCTTCTGTCACGCCAGATGGGTCAGAGCCCGATGCTGTCTCTGGTGCGCCAGATCCGAGTTTTCCTGAACGATCCTGTTGAGGACTCGTTGACATATTCACTCCATTCGCCCTGAACCGCCGGAGTTCCCGAGCGGCGAATTGCACCGGAGAAATTACCCCGACGTAACAAGTATGGGGTGGATCACCACAAATGCAACACGAGATGGCGATTCAGGACTCGAAATCCTCGGGGCTCACGTGCTCAATGAAGTTCCTGAACTCATCAACGATCGCTTCCGACCGCTCCGGATCTGGAGGATCAGCGATCTCTTCCTCTACGAAGCCTGCCTCGTCGAGGACCTCCTCTGAGCAGTAGATGGGACATCCGACGCGAACAGCGAGTGCTAACGCATCTGACGGTCGCGCAGACACGTTTCGTTGCCCGCCTTGGCCGCTCAGGTGCAAGTCGGCGTAATAGGTGGTGTCACGCAATTCGGTGATATCAACCCACGAGAGAACGAATCCGAGTTCGGAAGCAACGTTGATGAGCAGGTCGTGCGTCATGGGGCGCGGTGTCTCGACGCCCTCCAAAGCGAATGCTATGGCAGCTGCCTCGGGGCCTCCGATGAAGATCGACAACGTCCGTTGAAGCCCGCTGAGCTCCTTGAGCACCACAACGGGTGTATTACTCGGCAGTTCGACTCGGACGGCAACGAGCTCCAGTTCGATCACATTCGAAGCCTACCGCGCCACCACCGCCGGTTACCTTCGCAATTCTGGGCACTCCAACGCGATACGTCCGCGGCTCGGAGCTCGACTTAGGCCGGTTGTGCCACCGTGGCGCCGGGGCTCAGCGTCCGCCCAAAAAATTGCGCAAATGCTGTCGGAGGATCAGGTTGCGAAGCTCATCACCCATCGCTGCGAGTTCGCTCGAGCGCTCCGCAGCATTGTCTCGAGCGGTCGGGTTCCTCTGTTTCAACAAGGGAACAACCAGTTGCTCGATGAATCCCGCTTCGCGTTCCGCTGCGATCTTGTACATCCGGAGGTGCCGGGGCTCGATACCCATCGAGTTGTATCGCACTGCTACGCCAATTACCTCGACGTCTGCTTCGCTGTATGACTCAACTCCCCCGAATCGGCGTGGCGAGATCAGCCCGAACTTGTCCAGTTCCATCAGCAGCGAGATCTCGATATCGAAGTGTTGACAAACTTCTTCAGCGGAGAGGAACTCGGCGTCGCCTGGACTTGATGCGAGGTCCTGTGGTTCGAACGGTGCCCTCGCCCGAAGTCTGTCGTCGAAACCGGACCCGCTTGATGAGCGACGAGCTGATCCCGGTCTGGGGTCCTCTTGAAGAGCGGCCACGATGTCTGCCGGAGAACTGAAGGTACGTCCCGAACGGCCAGACTGATCGGGCTTGGCACCAGACTCATTGCCGGATTGCGACCCGGGGGTCCCGATAGCCATGTCACCATCCGATGGGTCGTTGACTGCCGCTGAGGCGCTATTCGATGCCTTGCGTGCCGACTGGACCATCGCCGCAGCCACCACCGATGGATGAGTTGCAGAGTGGCGAACTGGCTTCTCCTCAGCTGCAGTTGCCTCAGCCGATGCGGCTGCAGCCGACTCTTGCGGGGATGCGGTCTGACCAGCAGCATCTGCGGTCCCCGCGCCAGGCCGGATCCCGGCCACAGCAGATCCGTTGGTGGGGCGGGCCGTACCGTTCGTTCCGTTGGTCGCATCAACGGTGTCTCCCCTGGAATCCGAGATATCTACAGTCGGTGTTGTATCGCTTGTGCCGTCCTCACCACCTGCCCAGAGCATGGGCTGTGTACCCATCGCCCCAGTTGCAGGAGCCGATTCGAGCCCATCGTCGATCATCTTCTTGATGACTTTCAACGGCAGGAAATGGTCGGTCTGTTGGCGCAGGATCCATCGCAACCGCTGAATATCGGAGTCGTAGAACTTG
>JAGQSZ010000081.1 GCA_020439285.1 Microthrixaceae bacterium | reverse complement strand
CTAGACAATGCTGTTCGGATCGTGGTCCTCGTCGGTGCCGGAATATCGACCGACAGCGGCATTCCCGACTTCCGCGGCCCCCAAGGTGTCTGGACCCTCAATCCCAAGGCCGAGCGCATGTCCGACATCAGCTACTACGTGAGTGACCCAGAGGTCCGCGAACTCGCTTGGCAGTCGAGGCTGGAACATCCGGCGTGGACCGCCCAGCCCAACTCTGGGCATCGTGCGCTGGTGACGCTCGAAGACACCGGAAGGCTCTCGTCGATCGTCACCCAGAACATCGATGGGCTCCAGCAACTCGCCGGGTCGTCGCCCGAGAAGGTGATCGAGGTGCACGGAACTGTGCGAGAGGTGGCATGCCTGTCGTGTGACTACCGGGCACCCATGGAGGAAGCTTTGGATCGGGTGCGTGCCGGCGAAGCCGACCCCAGGTGTCTTGACTGCGGTGGACTGCTCAAGTCCGCCACCATCTCATTCGGACAGAACCTGGTGCCAGAGGTCATCGACCGTGCGTTCAACGAAGCCGAGACGTGTGACCTGATGCTGTGTGTCGGTTCCACGCTCACGGTTTATCCGGTGGCAGCTCTTCCGAAGATTGCAAGTAACGCTGGTGCGAAGGTGGTGACGATCAACGGCGAACCAACTGCGTATGACCGAGATGCTGATGCCGTTCTTCAGGGCGACATCGCAACCATGCTCGCCTTGCTGATCGGATGACTCACTGGCAGACCGATCGGCGATCTCAAGTGTCGAGATAGCCCTCGGCCCTGAGCCATTGCTCGACACGGCGCATCCCTTCACCCAGATCAATCTGGGGCCACCAATCGAGCATCCGGTGCGCCTTGTCGTTTGACACGCCACGGGTTTTTGCGAGCATTGCCATCACGCCTCGGCCGAGTTCGGTGTGGTGACCTCGAGCCGTTTCGACCAGGCGGACGGTTTCCGCGGCGGCGATCGCCACCGGTGTGGGAACGCTGCGCGGCGGTTTGCTCATCCCGAGCATTCGCGACAGATAACCGAAATAGGCAAGTGTTGTCACCGGCACTTCGCCACCAACGTTGAAGATGTGTCCAGCAGCTTCTGACGATGTTCCTGCTCGAACGACTCCTTCGACCAGATCATCGATGTAGATCGGGGTGAACAAGCCTTTGCCCTTTGCTGGCAACAGGAACTTGTTGGCCTTCATCGCAGCGATCGGTTCCAAAATCCAAGGTCGACAACCAGGACCATAGATGTCGGCGGGTCTTACGATCGTGGATTCCTGAAGTCCCGAGGCGTGCGCCGCTAGAACTAGGTGTTCGGATGCGATCTTGGTGTCGGTATACGGGTTGCCGGTCGGCATCAACGGCCAACGCTCGTCCAGTTCACGTCCGGGTAGGTTGCGCTCTGCCACCTCTGGTGACACTTGCGCGTGACGTGTAACCCCCATGGTGGATATCTGGAGGAATCGCTTTGCTCCGGAACGTGCCGTTGCTTCGAGAACGCATTGGGTTCCGATCACGTTTGTTCGCCAAGCAAGCTCTGTCGAAATGTTGTTGGAGACGATTGCGGCGGTGTGGATCACTAGGTCTGGGCCTTCGAGAGCGTGTTCCCACGAAGACGGGTCGGTGATGTCACCCGCAACGACTCTTCTATCCGGGTCAGCCGCAACGTCTACTCCACCGACTCGCCACCCGTCGTCGAGGAATCGTTGGACCAAGGCTCGACCGAGGAACCCGTTTGCTCCGGTGATGAACACCGACCGGGGTGTGGAATCGGGCGCCGGGGTTGCCATGACGATTCAGTAGTTGCGGGTGGAACGGAACTGTTCGTACCCGATCGGGTTGGCGTTTATGTCCGGGTCGACCCGCACATGGATCACCGCCGGCGACGATGATGCGATCGCTCGCTCGACCGCGGGACCGAGTTGATCGAGCGACTCGACGTACTCACCATGACAACCGAGGGACTCCGCCAACTTGTCATAGCGAACTGACGATGAGAGTTCGGTGCCATGGGCCTGGTCATCTGGGACGCCCATGAAGCGATGAGCGGTCCGTTCCATTCCCCACCCATCGTCGGCGGCGACGATGCACACCACGGGGGCGCCAACTCGCTTGGCGGTTTCTAGTTCCATTGCGTTGAACCCGAACGCGCCGTCGCCACTGATCAGATAGACGCAGCGCTGCGGAGCCGCCAATTTGGCACCGATGGCGAACGGTAGACCGGTTCCCAGGTATCCCATCTTGACCGAGTACAGGAACGAGTCGGGTTCGAAGACCGGATTGAGTGCAACCGCCCAAAGCGTGGTGTTGCCTCCGTCAGCGACGACCACGGCGTCACGGGGGAACATCTCGCGGAGTGCCATCACCATCTGTCCCGGATTCACCCCGACGGATGCCTCAGCAAGGACATGCGGGGTCGCGTTGGCGACGGTCTCCTCGTGCAGTGCCGAGTATTTCTCGGCGTCGAGCATCTCGCTGCGCGCCTCGCAGAGTTCTTTCACGTGGGTCGAAAGTGCTCGGAGCACTGACCTTGCGTCTGCAACTATTGGCAGATCAACTGGTCTATTGAGTCCGATCGACATCGGATCGCAGTCGATCTGAATCGTGAATTGATCTGTGGGGTTACCCCACGCTGGTGGCATGCCCCACCCGTCATACTCCCCGAGCCTGGCCCCTACGACGACCACGACATCGGCATCGGAACGAACCGCTCGAAGGGTGTTGCCGTCCGCTATGTGGAAGTAGTGCGGATGGTCCTCGGGGACCACGCCCCGTGCGCCCAAGGTGGTACCCATCCCCGCGCCGAGGTGTTCGCCGAGTTCGACGAACTCTGTTGATGCCTCGGACCAGAGCACTCCTTTTCCAGCGAACAGGAACGGGCGCTTGGCACCAGCCAATCGCTGGGCAGCCACCGATATCGACTCGGGATCGCCTGCACCGACGTTCATCACCCTGTTCTGTTGGGCTGGGGTCATCCGGAGTGCTGACACGTCGACGCTCTGTGTTAGGAGGTCATCGGGAATCGCCAGAAACGCGGGACCGGGACGGCCAACCGTGGCGGCTCGGAACGCCGCACGAACCATGTCTGGAACCCTGTCAGCCCGGGAGATGAGCGCCGAGTACTTCGAGATCGGTTTCGCCATCTCGACTAGGTCGGTTGACTGCCAAGCTCCGCCCCGGTCGGGCGAGTTGACCGACGAACGCCGGGTGCAGGCGATTACCACAACCGGATGCCCCTCGCCGTGGGCGCTGGTCAGTCCGGCTAGCGCGTTGGCCCCACCCGGTCCCGGATTTCCGATCACTACCGCTGGCCGATGGGTCAGGCGTGTGTAGGCCTCGGCGATATGTGTCGCGGCCTCTTCGTGGCGCGTATTCACATGTCGAATCCCGTACTGGCGCAGGTGTCGCATGAACGGGATGTGCGCGCCGTCAACGATCCCGCACATGAAGTCGACCCCTTCGAGTTGCAGGCATCGCACCAGCAACTCCCCCACCGTGATGGTCTCCTCGGGTGAACTCGAACCAGACGTCGCGGGATTCGCAGGGTCACTCATCACAGGTCTGCTCCTGATAGTGGATCGGATTCAATTGAGGTGTACCGCAGCCCCAGAATCGATGACCGCGAGACGAGGAAGTGTTCTCAGTCGGTACAGATCGGGAACACCAGAACTATGACGCAGGTCTTGCCGGAGGAGTCTGTGTAGAAACCACCGAAGCATCCGGTCAGCAGTGAGGCCGCACCGCCGAGCGCCAATACTGCAGCGGCTGTTTTCATACGGATCTTGGTCATGGGTTGAGACTACTCAGCCAACCCAAGTCGTTGTCGGGAAAACGACTTGTGACTAACGCCCGCTCGACAACGCTGCCAGCACCGAAGCGAACAGCGCATCGGTCATGTGTCGACCGATCTCGAAACCCTCATCGACCGAGACCACGAAAGTGCCCTCGTGTTCGCCGATCCAGGTCGTTGCAGCATCTTGGTTCTCGAAGAGTCGGATGTACTGACACAGGCTCGTGATGATGTTCTCGATTGAGGCGTGATCGGGCGACAACATCGACATCACAACCCCACTCGGTTGGTGATCGATAACGCCCTCTGGGGTGACCGTGAGTTGAATCGACGTTCCGGTCACCGGACATTGTGACGTGACCAACCCAGTGACGCCGAGCACGCGCACGATGAACAGCGGGTCGAATGTGCACCACGTCCACGAAGTACCGAAACCCTCGATGTCGAGTCGGTGATTGTGTTCGTCTGCCGAGAGTCCGAAGAAGCCGGTGACGGCACCGTCATCTGCACGGAAGGTTGCCGGCCACGCCCGCAGCACCGACTCCACATCATCTGCTGCTACTCCGCAGCGACTAGCGATCTCATCGGGGTAGGCATGGTGGCCCGTTGCCAGGATCTCGTAGATGGCCAAGGCGATGCGTTGATCGGAAGGGGTCCGGATGAAGCCAGCGAGCCCGATGAAGGCGTCGCCGGTTTGGGCTATCTCAGGTCTCATGTGTGATCCGGTCTACCGGGCACCATCTGTTGGGTCAAGGCTCCGGGAGCGTGCGCGTCGCTGAAGCGCAGCACTCGACCGTTGCTCCTAGCTCGCCGCTCTAGCCTTGGTATGTGGATCCAACGCCCATGTTTCCCCTCGGGAGTGTCCTGTTCCCGGGAATGTCTCTACCGCTTCAGATCTTCGAGATGCGGTACCAACTGATGCTCGCTGATGTGCTCGCAAACGATGGAACTTTCGGGGTCGTTCTGATCCAACGCGGCAACGAGGTGGGCGGCGGGGACATTCGCAGCAACACGGGAACACTCGCGCAGATCATCCGTCATGAACCCCGCTCCCGAGGACGGCACTCGATCCTCGCCGTTGGGGTTGAGCGCATTCGGGTCAATTCTTGGCTGCCTGATGATCCGTACCCGCTTGCAGAGGTCGAACCTTGGCCAGATGAGTTCGATGACGCTGGAACCTCGAGCGATTCAGCGGATCTGGGGGAGGCCTACGGCTCGTGCGTGGAATCACTCCGCGAGCTACTAGCCACGGCGGCAGGTCTTGGCCACCATGTTGCGCCCGCAAGTTTTGTGACACCAGATGACCCCGTCGCGGGATCAAACTTCCTGGGGTCGGTCGCACCTCTCGGCCCCTTTGATCGACAACGGTTGCTCGATGCACCGGGAGCATCACACCGACTCATGATCCTGAGCGAAATGATCTCCGAACAGATGGTGCTTATTACTGGGGACCTGGGACCCGACATCTAACCATTGCCTACTCGGCCTTGGGCTGCTCAGCTATTGCCGTCACCATTAGCGGATCGATCGGGGGAATCATGCGGAACACTTGGCACAGCAACGGGGTTGCACACCCAACAAGCACGGCTAAGACGATAAGGATTCCGGCTCGCTTCATGATCGCCTCGCTGGCAGCCCTGCTAGCACTCTCCATTGCCTCCGGGTGCAGCGCTGAGCCCACGATCTCACCCATCGAAACCAATCAGTCGTTCACCGGATACGTAAATGGACTGACTCAGGGTGCCGTGGTCCAAACGGTGTGCAAGGGAACCATCAATGGTGAACCGGTGGGGTTCGCCGTAGCTGGTCAGACGGTCTCGGCCTCCTTGGATCCGTCGGGCAACGGCAACACTGGTGATAACGGTGCAGTGTTCATGCTGCCCAACACGAACGCGGAATTCGTCTCCTTACGGAACTGGAACGAGCCCGTCGCTTTCCCGACGAACATCCAGGTTCCATGTGACGGACCCGGCGTCATCGTCTTCGATCCATGCTTCGGTTTCGTGGGATGTCGCGGCGATGCCAAGGCTGACTCGGTCAAGGTGACGTTCCAGTCCGCAACCGGCTGAGCAGCAGACCGCCCTCGATCAACCCAGATCAGCGATCGCCCGATTCAGCGTCGCCAGAACAGCAGGTGCGTCACGCCACTCGGACTCGGCACTGAATCCAAGTGGTATCGGTCGGTCAAGTCCTCAGGGCCATCCCAAAGCCGCTCACCCTTGTCGATCGTCACGGGCGCGACCACGACATGCAGTGTGTCGACCAGGTCCGCTTCCAAGAACTGGCGCACAGTCATGACCCCGCCACCAAGCCTGACGTCTTTGCCATCAGCTGCGTCCTTTGCTTGTTGAAGGACCTGGGACGGCTCACCGTTCACGAAGTGAAAGGTGGTATCCGACAGCGTGAACGACGGACGGGGGAAATGAGTCAGGACGAACACGGGGGTCCTGAACGGAGGATCTTCACCCCACCATCCTTTCCAATCATGATCGATCCAGTCGCCACGAATGGGTCCGAACTTGTTGCGACCCATGATCTCGGCACCGATGTTGTTGCGAAAGTCCCGGGTGAAATAGTCATCGAGACCTCGGGTGCCTCCCGGGTCGACACGGTTGGGCCAACTTGCTGTCGCTCCAGCCCACGACATCATCGCTGCAGGGTCAGCATTGCCGAACGGGCGCTCCAAGGTCTGTCCCTCACCAGCACCAAAGCCGTCTTCGGACACCACGAAATTCTGCACACGCAGTAGTTGCGACATAAAGGATCTACCCCGGTTCGTTGTGCTCTGGCTCTCGACGTACAGAGCATCGCCCTATCTGGATATCGATTCGCAGACTACAACTCGCGAATCAAGAATCGCGACGTATTTGAACGGAGCTTGCGGAGGGGTTGTCGGGATCGAGAACCACGGTCACACGACGTTCAATGTCACCCTCGTCGAGATGCTGCTCGACCACGGGTCGGTCATCCTTTGGGCTCTCGAGGATGTCGCGCATCGCGATCATCGAAGCCGCCAGCATGCTCGCACCCATTGAGCCGCGGTAGCGGTGGGGAATCCTGGCGGATACCGATGAAACGTCGCCCGGGGCCGCGGTGTCATCTGATCGGCCGTCGTGTGCATCGAGAAGTTCCGGCGGCAACAGCGGATCGGGGTCGATCTCCCCGACCGGCTCGTTTCCGAACGGTTCATCGGTTTGCATCACAAAGACGCTAGCGGTGTGACCACACATCTGATAGGTCGGCAGGCAGCGTGTCGCTGCGATCACATGGTCGATTCGCTCAATCGCCTATGGACCATCCAAAGCCTGATTAGTAGACTGCGACTGACGTCACAGCGTGTATTTCGGACTAGTTCATCGCTAGACGCCTGGGTAATTCGGCGGCTTCTGGGGGGATGAACGTGGAACAGCTGACGAATGTCTCGGTCCTATTCACTGACCTTGTCGGATCTACGGCAATGTCGACTTCGGTGTCACCCAAGGTTGCCGACGAACTCCGGCGGGAGCATTTCAGCGTGCTCCGTCAGGCGATCGCCAAGGCCGACGGAACAGAGGTCAAGAACCTCGGCGACGGTTTGATGGTCGTGTTCTCGACTGCGTCAGCGGCCTTGGCGTGCGCGGTCGAGATGCAACAGGCAACCGAACTCGACAACCGGGAGCGTGAAGTGCGCTTCGGGCTCCGGGTCGGGCTCTCATCCGGCGAAGCGGTAGACGAGGACGGCGACTATTTCGGGGACCCGATAGTCGAAGCAGCTCGACTATGTGCTCGCTGCGAGGCCGGTCAGATCCTCGCCACTGACATAGCTCGCCTCATGGCCGGACGACGCAATCCGCACATGTGCGAGCCACTCGGCGATCTGGAACTCAAAGGTCTTCCGGATCCCGTTGCAAGTGTCGAAGTGCACTGGACTCCTCTGGCTGACACCGACGATGCAGACAGAGTGCCGCTGCCGACCAGGCTCAAGTCCCGGCCAGCCACCGGCCTTGTCGGCAGGTCAGTGGAAGCTGCTTCACTGCATCAGGCATGGAAACGAGTGGCCGCAGGCGATGGGCGCGAGCTCGTGATCGTTGCCGGCGAGGCAGGACTCGGAAAGACCACCTTGTTGGCCAACGCAGCCAGGGCGGCATTCGAGGACGGAGCGTGCGTTCTGTTCGGTCATGCCGAGGAAGACTTGGCCACCCCATATGGGCTCTTTGCCGAAGCTTTGGGACACCTCGTCACCCATGCCCAGGAAGCCACGCTGCGTACATACGTCGACTCGTGTGGAAGCGATCTGGCTCGGATAGTTCCGGCGTTGACCCGTCGGCTCCCTGACCTGGATCCACCCCAGAGCAGCGACGCCGAAACCGAGCGCTACCGCCTCCTTGCATCGGTTGTCGGCCTGGTCAACCAGATCACTGCGGTTCAACCGGTTGTAATGGTTCTCGATGATCTGCAGTGCGCCGATTCAGCCAGCCTGCAGATGCTGAGACACCTGACCAGCGAGGACATCGGATTGCGCCTGTTGATACTCGCAAGCTTCCGAGACAACGAGATCGCTTCGGGACACCAACTAGTTGACACCCTTGCTGCGCTCTGGCGAACCGAGGGAGTCACACGTGTTGACCTTCGGGGCCTGGACGACTCCGGGGTCATCGAATTGGTGGAGGCAACGGCTGGACACGAACTCGATGACAGTGGCGTGAACCTTGCACATGCCTTGTCCCGAGAGACTGACGGCAATCCGTTCTTCGTAGCGGAGGTGCTACGTCATCTCGTCGAAACCGGGGCGTTGTTCCAGGACGACACCGGGCGCTGGGTCTCGGACCTGACTGTCGCTGAAGTGCGACTACCGGATTCGGTGCGCGAAGTAATCGGAGCGAGGGTCAGTCGACTGGGCCCGGAGGCAACCCGGGTCCTGTCCACCGCTGCTGTGATCGGGCGTGACTTCGATCTCGAGTTACTAGCTCTTGCGACCTCAACATCTGAGGACACTGTTCTGGACCTGCTCGAAGCAGCCGAGCTCGCAGCCTTGGTGCGAGATCCGATCTCGATCACGGGCAAATTCACCTTTAGCCACGCTCTGATTCAGCACACGCTCTATCAGGACTTGAGCCACAATCGGCGCGCGCGGATCCATGAACGGGTCGCCGAGGCTCTAGAGGACCTGACTGTCGGCCGACCCGGTGAACGTGTCAGCGAACTCGCCTATCACTGGGCACAGGCCACTAGGCCTGCTGACACTGCAAAGGCTGTTGGATACTCGGCCCAGGCTGGTGCGGCCGCGCTCGCAGCACTGGCTCCTGCTGATGCTGTCCGGTGGTTTACCCAGGCGCTCGAACTCCTGGCCCCAACTGGCGATCTTCGCCAACGGGCCGAGATTCTGATCGGCTTGGGTAACGCCCAGCGAGAGACGGGAACTGCGAGCCATCGGGAAACGCTGTTGGAAGCCGCCCAGCTTGCTGACCAGATCGACGACGTGCCGCTGCTGGTCCAAGCGGTGCTCGCCAACAACCGCGGATACCACAGTGTCGTAGGTGGAGTTGACGAAGACCGAATTGCTGCCATCGACCGAGCGTTGGAACGGCTGTCGCACGAGCCGAGCCCTGAGCGCGCCCGGCTGCTGGGGCTTTCATCAGCGGAACGGACCTATGCAGTCGGGCTTCCGGAACGACTGGCGCTTGCAGAGGATGCCGTCGCAGGTGCCCGACAGTCCGGAGACCGATCGGCGTTGCTGTGGGCGATGCAACTCGCGTTCCGTCCCATCAACCACCCGTCCACGCTCGATCTCTACAACAAGTGGACCCAAGAGGCACTGGGTCTGGTGGCTGACTCAGACGATGTGCTGTTGCGCTATCACATCCATGTCAACACGATGCTCGCGGCTCTACAACGTGCGGATCTGTCGACCTTGGAGTCAAACGCTGCTGTTGCTCAACAGATCGCTACTCAGGTTCCCCACACGTCGCTGCGCTGGAACGCCAAGTTCCACCAAGCTTGGCAACATGGCCTCAAGGGCGATCTGGCCGGGTTCGAACTAGGCGCCGAGCACGCCCTGAACTACGGAATCGAAAATGGAGAACCGGACGCTTTCACTATCTTCGCAGCACAAATAACTCATGTGCGCTTCTACCAGGGGCGACTGCACGAGCTGGTCCCGGTTGTCGAACAAGCGCTGGCTGACTCGCCGACGTTGTACGTGTTCAAGGCAGTGCTCACCTTGGCCAAAGCACGGGGCGGCGAACTCGACGCTGCTCGGCAGATGCTCGAAGACGATCTCCGTCTTGGGTTCCCGATGCCCGAGGATCAAGCTTGGAGCACTGGGCTCTCGGCGTGGGCGGACGCTGCATCTGTTCTTGGTGACTCTCGGGCAGCAGCCGCCTTGAAAGAGATGATCCTGCCCTATCACGACCAGATCCCGAGCGCTGCAGTCGGTTTCTTCCCAAGTGCCGCTCATTACCTGGGATGTCTTGATCACATCCTCGGCAACTACAACAGCGCCGAGCGCTGGTTCGAAGAAGCCCTACGGCTCCATAGTGGAATGCAATCACCGATCCTTGTTGCGACCACACAAGCCGCATTCGCAAAGATGCTCGTCGCTATCGACTCTGAACGTTCCCGCGCTCTTGCCTCAAGCGCTCACAAGACCGCCATGGCAGGTGGATTCGGCTACATCGAGGCCGATGCTGCGTCCGTGCTGCAGCAACTCGGGTAGCGACACAGGTCCCACGCTCGTCACGGTCACCTGAGGGCGAACTGTGGACATGAACAAGCCACGGGATCGGCCATTGAACAGGTAGGATTCCTCGGACTTATGGCGCTGTCCGAGACCGACGACGAAGGTTTGAGAGAGTCCGCAGACGCGCCGTCAGGCCACAACGAAACTGCCGGTCGTGGTGGTCTGATCGAGGCCTATCGACACTCTCGGTCCGATCAATTGCTTCGACGCGACAGCGACGTCATGGGGCTCACCGTTTGCGTTGCGCTGCTGGTTGCACTCACCGCCGGCAACGACTTCACTCCGCATTCCAAGACCGAAGTATTGGCCGTGGTCTGGGGAACCACCGTTGGGCTGGCGCTCACGCACTGGTTCGCGATGGTCGCTGCATCACGGCTGGTGTCGAGCCGCGAAATGCCAGTGCATCCGCTCGCTTCGCTTATCTCACAGACGCTGATGGCGGTCACGGTTGCAGCATTCGCGACTGCCGCAGTCATGTTGTTGTCGGGTCGCTACGACCGGCTGGGCGCAAGGATCGTTGCGGCATTGTTCATGGCAGGCCTGGTGCTGTTCGAGACCCGTCGCAGCGGGCTGTCCACGGTACGAACGATCACGCTGAGTCTGGGAACCGCCGCCGCTGGTATCTCTGTTGCGTTGGCAAAATGGCTCATCAGTTGAACGGCAGCGACATCAACACTGACACCAGCACTGACGCCCAACGGTCTTGGTGGAAGTCATCACCGAAGGCACTAGGCACTGCTCTGGTGGGCGGGCTACTCGGTGGGGCGGTCGGAGCGCCATTCGCCGCAATCGTGACCGATTGGATCAAAGAGTTGCTCGCTGTGGTGTCACGCCAAGGCAACCTGGTTCTCATCATCGCTCCACTGATCGGAATCGCTGGCTCGGTGTTGATCCTGCAGGTTTTCGGACGGGGTGAAGCCACCCAGCAGCGTGACGACTCCCCTGACGCGCCACGGG
>JAGQSZ010000080.1 GCA_020439285.1 Microthrixaceae bacterium | reverse complement strand
GGTTGGAAGCCCAAGGTTTTGGCCAACGCAAGGTCAACTACCGACTCCGGGACTGGTTGTTGTCGCGACAACGGTTCTGGGGTTGTCCGATCCCGATCCTGTACTGCGATGCATGTGGCATTGTGCCGGTTCCTGTGGAGGACCTGCCGGTACTCGCCCCTGATGACGTGGAGTTCAAGCCCACAGGTCAGTCTCCGTTGCTGTCACATGAGGGTTTCGTCAACGCGACATGCCCGGGCTGTGGCGGTCCGGCACGCCGAGAGACCGACACGATGGACACATTCGTCGACAGTTCTTGGTACTACTTCCGTTTCGCTGACCCATGGTCGGATCAACTGCCTGTTCGTTCCGAGGAGGTAGCCAAGTGGCTGCCGGTGCGCCAGTACATCGGTGGCGCCGAACACGCGGTGTTGCACCTGATGTACGCACGCTTCTTCACCAAGGCGCTGTCAGATCTGGGCCTAGTGCCGGGTGACCTGCGCGAGCCGTTCCAACGACTGTTCACCCAAGGGATGATCCGTTTGGACGGATCGAAGATGTCCAAGTCGAAGGGCAATCTGATCGCACCAGAGGAGATCATCGACACCCTCGGTGCAGACACGTTGCGGCTCGCTCACCTGGCGGTCAAGCCACCCGAGGAGGACGTGGACTGGGAGGACTTCGGACTCGAGGGGTGCCATCGCTTCCTCCTGCGGGTCTGGCGTTTGGCGATCCCGGATTCGCACCTGCTCACGTTCTCGCGTTCTGGGGAGACGACGGCCGCTGATGACGAGATCGTCAGGCTCACCAATCACCTGATTCGTGATGTCACCGAACACTTCGATCGATGGTCATACAACGTTGCGGTGTCGCGGTACATGGCGTTCGTCAACGACCTCTACAAGTACGCACAGTCCGATCAACATGCTCACACCGACACGATGGCTTTCGCCGTCGATTCGCTGTTGAAGGTGCTCGCCCCGGCGAGTCCGCACATGGTTGCTGAACTCTGGGATCTACGTCACCCGGGTGAACATGTCCACACCCAACCATGGCCAACCGCTGATGAGTCAACATTCGCGGGCGAACTCGTGACCCTGATAGTCCAGGTCAACGGCAAGGTTCGGGCCAAGATCGACATTTCACCCGATTCCGACGAACAGGCTTGTATCGAGGCTGCCAACAACGACCCTCGGCTCAGGCCCTACCTTGATGGTGTCGAACCTCGGCGTGTGATCGCCAAGGCACCCAAGGTCGTCAACTTCGTCATCTAGTCCAGTAGTTCTGTAACTCCAGTTCGCCCAGGAGCGTCCGAAGATGGTGCTTTCTCTCATTGATCGAATCGAAGCGGTAGCAGAAAGAGACCACGGCAAGGTTGTTTTCGTCAGCGGTGACGATCATGACGCAACCAAGTGGTCAGTGCTCCACGCAGACGCTCGGGCAGCAGCAGCCCGTCTGCAGGCCGAGGGAATCAAGCCCGGTGACCATGTCGCCCTTCTCGGACCCACCACGCGGAGCCTGATAACAGCGATCCAAGCAGTGTGGCTCTCGGGAGCTTGTCTGGTCACGATGCCACTTCCGATGCGTATGGGAGCACTGGACCTGTTCATCGAACAGACCCGTCAACGGATCCGCAATTCGGATTCGAAGCTCGTCCTGATCGATCCCGAACTCGCTGCTTTGGTCGAGCGAACCGAGGGCGACCCGCCGTTCCTCGCACTAGACCAACTCCAGGGCGACGAATCCGCCTACAAGCGTCCCGCCAGTGACGAGGATTCGCTTGCAGTGCTGCAGTTCACCTCGGGTTCAACATCCGAGCCCAAGGGAGTCATGCTCCCGCATCGCGCGATCTGCAACAACCTCGACGGGGCATGGGCAGCGGCCCAGATCGTTCCCGATGAGGTGATCGTTTCGTGGCTCCCGCTGTATCACGACATGGGACTAGTTGGTCTGCTCACCATTCCCATGAGCTTGGGATGCACTTTGGTGCAAGGAGCACCCCAGGACTTCCTGGCTCGACCGATTCGCTGGCTTCAGTGGATCAATCGTTACGGAGGAACCGGCACCGCGGGGCCCAACTTCTCCTACGCGCTCGCTGCCCGTGCCATGCGCCGCACCGACGAACAACTCGACCTCTCAACCATGCGCGTCTGGTTGAACGGTGCCGAGCCGGTAGATCCCGACACCTTCCGCAAGTTCTTCGAAGCAGGGGAGAAGTTCGGTCTGGATCCTGCAGGCGCTTTCCCAGCGTTCGGAATGGCCGAGGTTTGCATCGCAGGTTGCTTCCCTACACCCGGCAGTGGAATGAAGACCGATTGGATCGACAAGGTCGCGCTCGAAAACGACCGTCTGGCGCTCGAAGTCGACCCGGGAAGCGAGTCTTCGACAGAACTGGTGCAACTGGGCAAACCCGTGCCGGGGCTTGAGGTCTCGATTGTCGATCCGCTCACCGGAGAAGAATGCAAGGACAGGGTGGTGGGCGAGCTACGCATCCGGGGCAATTCGCTGACGTCGGGCTACTACCGGAACCAAGAAGCGACCGAAGAACTGATCGTGGACGGGTGGCTCAACACCGGTGACCTCGCCTACACCGTGGATGGCGAACTGGTCGTCTGTGGCCGGATCAAGGATGTGATCATCGTTGGTGGCCGCAACATCTACCCTCAGGACATCGAGAAGGTCACAGGCGAAGTAGCGGGCATCCGCCCGGGCAACGTGATCGCATTCGGAACAGAGGGCCGACTAGGCGCTCAGAACATCATCGTCGTGGCGGAGGCCAGGGCCGACAATCTCGACGAACTCCAACGCAACGTCACAAACGTCGTGACTGACGCCATCGGCGTTCCGCCCAAGCAGGTTCTGCTGGTGGAACCGGGCACGGTCCCCAAGACCTCGTCGGGCAAACTCCAGCGCTCAGCCTGTCGAATCCAATTCGAACAGGGAGAACTCTCACCCCTCAAGGGTTGAGTCAGGATCCGCTCTCCGGCCCAGCGGGGTCGCCTTGGCCCGGTTCTCCCGAGCCGGGTTCGTCTGGCCGACGCATCAGGAACTCCTGAACCTCGGCAGCGAGTTCATCAGCGCTAGGGATCCTGTCGAAGCCGATGGTCGGCGCAACATCAGGACCACCCACACCTTGATTCATCAACTCCTCTAGTTGTTCGACCATCGTGCGGTGCTGGGGGTTCTCGGCGACGAGTTCATCCAGGCGGAGTCTGGTTGCAGTGGCGTCGCTCACAAGTTCGCTGTGTTCGATGTTGAGCCCCGCCACGTCTTTGAGCCCCTCTATCAGGGCGACACTTCCGGCGGGGTAATTCATGGCCGACACGTAATGGGGAACCTGAGCCCATAGCCCGAGTGTCGGAATGCCCGTCTTGTTCAACGCGACATCAAGTACCGAGTGCACACCGCTCGGTACGTCCAGGGTGCCGCGGGCGTATCCGTGGAGCGAGGACGACAGATCGATCGATGATGTCGTCACCGACAGCGAAGTCTCACGGGTGTGTGCCACCGCCGCCGGATATGCCCCCAACGTGACCGCCATCCGGCATCCGAAAGTGTGAGCGAAATCGACGATTGCGTCACAGAAGCTCTCCCATTCGAAGTCGGGTTCGGCGCCGGCCAACAACAACAGATCGTTCCCCGATGAATCAGCAGCGGCCTTCAACTCGATTGATGGCCAACTCAAACTGGTGATCAAGCCGTTCACCAGGTGCATGATCGGACGCCGTGCACGGTGGTCGAGAAGCCGGCCGATGTTGAACTCCGCGACCGGTTCGCTGTCAGTTCGCCCGAGCAGCAACGACATTGCATTCGCAGCTGCCATTCCGGCGTCGATCCAGCCCTCGAGAGCGATCAACAGGACCGGGTCGGTCAGTTCGGGCGAATGGTTCAGTTGAAAGATCGATGAACCACTCATTGGTCCGCTCCGGATGCCTCGGGTGTCGCGCCACCTGCCATGGCCCGCCAATCCGAACCGATCCGCTCGACAGCTTCGGTGGTTGCACCAGCAATGGTGTCGAGCATCCACCGGAACCCCTGAACAGTTGAGTCCGGAACGTCTCCCATCGATCCGCCGGCATACCTTGCGTAGACGCCAGCGATGATGCAGGTCAGTTTCCAGTACCCGAACGCCACGAAGTACGGCAGGTTGGTCAGATCACGTCCGGTGCGAGCTTCATAGAGTTCCATCAACTCGAGACGTGTTGGGAAACCGGGCAGAGAAGTTGGTGAGGCTTGGGGCATGACCGCGACCTCACCGGGATCGGTCCAGTAGACCCAGAAGAGCCCGACGTCGGCCAAGGGTTCGCCCAGCGTGCAGATCTCCCAGTCGAGCACAGCGATCACATTGCCATCGCTGTCGACCATACAGTTGTCCAAGCGATAGTCACCGTGGACGATCGTCGCCTCTGTCTGGGGCGGGATTGCTGCCGACAGTGCACGGTGGGCTTCGTGGACCGCTGGTAGGCCCAGACCACCTTCCACCTGGGATTCGGATTTCTCGAATTGTGAGTGCCAGCGTTTTAGTTGCCTGGCGATGTAGTCCTGCTTCTTGGCCAGATCGCCCAGCCCAACCGAATCGACGTCGACAGCGTGGATCTCACCCAGCACTTCGACGAGGGATTCACCTGCACGGCGGCGCGCCTCAGGTGTCAGGGCCTCGGCCTGTTCGGCCGAGCGAATGACTATGCCGTCAACGAAATCCATTACGTAGAACGGGGATCCGTTGACCGAGTCGTCCGGGCTCAGCCCGACGGTCTTTGGAACCGGAACCAGGCTGTCGCAAAGAGCGCTGATGATCTTGAACTCGCGACCCATGTCGTGGGCAGTTGCCAGAACCTGACCCAACGGTGGACGACGAAGCACCCACCGTCGCGCCGGTTGACCCTGTCTGTCTGACTGTTCGGTCAACGAATAGGTGAGATTCGAATGACCACCAGCGATCAGGCTCACATCGAGGGGTAGTCGAACATCATCGAGGTGCTCGGAGAACCACCCGCTGACGGCGTCAGTATCGATTCCCCGGATCGCCTCGCTCACTACAGAACCCTCCAACTGGCCTCAAAGATTTGGCCGACGACCGTGAGAACTGCCTGATCAGGTGTCCTGATCAAACCAGAAACCCAATGTAGTGCCCTTGATCAGACCTCCGTTGCCGTGTCGGAAGCCTCTTGAACACTGGTGCCACCTAAAACGATGAAGGGCTCGGGCCCAGGTCGCGTAAACTAGGTCAATGGTCGACGTGACCGATGCGACGTTCCAAACCGAAGTAATCGAACGATCCCGGACAGTTCCAGTGGTTGTAGACCTCTGGGCCGAGTGGTGCGGACCGTGTCGGACACTCGGTCCGATCATCGAAAAGGTCGTTGCTGACACCGGTGGCAAGGTCGAACTCGCCAAGGTCAACGTCGATGCGAATCCTCGAATATCCGAGGCTTTCAAGGTCCAGTCGATCCCTGCGGTCTACGCCATCGTCGATGGCCGACCTGTTGATCAGTTCATGGGAGCCCTTCCCGAGGACCAGGTCGCCAAGTTCGTCAACCAGTTGATCGCCAACCAACCTCCATCTCAGGTCGAGCTCCTGATCGAAGCTGGAGACGAAGCGTCGTTGCGTGCGGCGCAGGAACTTGAACCAGACAACGTCGAGGTGAAGATCTCGCTCGCCGAGTTCCTTATTGGGGACGACCGGACCGAAGAGGCACTGGCGATCCTCGCTGGAATGAAGGAATCCGCTGACACCCGTCGGTTGAGCGCTTTGGCGAAACTCGGTCCCGTCAGCGAAACAGACCTGGAACTGCGTTTGATGGCGCTGCTCGAAAACGTCAAGGGTGACGACGACGCACGCCTCGAGTTCATTGAGTATCTCGATCTGCTCGACGACGACAATCCCGCCAAGGCGCACTGGCGTCGTCAACTGACTGCCCGACTTTTCTAGGGCGATGCCGAGCCCTTGTCCCCAAGCTCTGACTATCTAGGCACTGAACAACTAACTACTGAGGCTTGATGCACCCGAGTTCACCCAGACAGAACGCGATTGACGCTGTAACCAACTATCAGGGGCCAGTTGCGGCTCTCGATGGCATCGAGGCTCCCGATGTGATCTTCGGATCCAACGTGTTCAACAACGCGACGATGAAGGCACGACTGCCCCAAGACGTGTGGGAGGCGCTCCAAGCCACGATCGAGCGTTCAGCAACCCTCGATCGGTCAGTCGCGGACGCGGTAGCGGTCGCCATGAAGGACTGGGCAATCGAACGCGGCGCAACTCACTACGCCCACGTCTTCTATCCGCTGACGGGGCTGACAGCCGAAAAGCACGACAGCTTCCTCGGTGTCGATGGTGAGGGAAACGCAATCATCGAATTTTCCGGCAAGGCCCTGATCCAGGGCGAACCGGATGCGTCGAGCTTCCCTAACGGTGGCCTTCGCGAGACCTTCGAGGCTCGCGGTTACACCGGATGGGACGTGACCAGCCCGTCCTACATCATTGAGAACCCCAGCGGTAACACGCTGTGTATCCCGACGGTCTTCGTGTCCTATACGGGCGACGCGCTCGACAAGAAAACTCCGTTGTTGCGCTCTCAACAAGTTCTCGACACTCAGGCGCGCCGAGTGCTGGCCCTGTTCGGACACGACAATCCTGATCACGTAACGACCTTCGTCGGGGCCGAGCAGGAGTATTTCCTGATCGATCGCCATTTCTTCTTGGCCCGCCCGGATCTGATCTCATCGGGGCGCACGCTCTTTGGTGCGCGTCCTCCGAAGGGCCAGGAATTCGAGGATCACTACTTCGGTGCCATTCCGGAACGTGTGCTCGCCTTCATGTATGAGACTGAGCGAGAGTTGTGGAAGCTCGGCATACCGGCAAAGACCCGGCACAACGAGGTCGCTCCCGGTCAGTTCGAGATAGCGCCTGTATTCGAACGGGCGAACCTGGCCAATGACCACCAGCAACTCCTGATGGCCACTCTTAGAAGGGTTGCAGCCAAGCACGGTATGGAGTGCATGCTTCATGAGAAGCCGTTCGAGGGCGTCAACGGTTCCGGCAAGCACGTCAACTTCTCGTTCGGCAACGGAGTCCAGGGGAACCTGTTGAACCCTGGTGACACTCCGCATGAAAACGCCCAGTTCCTGGTCTTCTGTGCTGCTGTGATCCGAGCGGTTGGTCGCCACGCCGGCCTGTTGCGTTCGGTGGTTGCATCCGCAGCTAATGACCATCGGCTCGGAGCTAACGAGGCGCCACCGGCGATCATCTCGGTGTTCCTCGGTGAGCAACTCATGGATGTCTTTGACCAGATCGCCAAGGGCGGGGCGACGGAATCGATGGGCAAGGGGACACTCAAGATCGGCGTTGACACTCTGCCGACGCTCCACAGTGATCCCGGTGACCGTAATCGGACCAGTCCGCTCGCATTTACAGGTAACCGTTTCGAGTTCCGCGCACCGGGTTCTTCACAGTCGATTGCCGGGCCGATGGTCGCGATCAACACCGCCGTGGCCGAGTCCCTCGACTACATCGCGACCGAGATCGCAGCGATGCTCGACTCCGGCACCGGGCTCAATGACGCGGTGCAGAACGTGTTGCAGGCGATCGTGATGGATCACGGCAACGTGATCTTCAACGGTGACAGCTATTCACCTGAATGGAAGGTGGAGGCAGAGAGCCGCGGCCTTCCTAATCTGCTCACCACACCTGAAGCTCTGGCCGAGATGGATTCCCCGAGCTCACGGGAACTGTTCGCGCATTACGGAGTCCTGAGTCATCGTGAATTGCACAGCCGCTTCGAGGTCTACATGCATCGGTACTCCCTGAGTATCACCGTCGAAGCACGTTCCACACTCGAAATTGCCCGGACGCTCCTACTCCCGGCCGCGACGAGGTACCTGGGAGAGCTCGCGTCGATCGCTACTGACCTTCTCAAGCTGGGAAGAAGAAGTGATTCACCAACACTCGATCTTGTCGCCAACGCGGTCGATGACCTGAGCAGCGCCGCGAGTGATCTCGCTCAATTGCTCGAGACGGACTCTTTGGACGCGTCGATCGAATCAGCGAGGTTCTGTTGTCAGTCCCTCATCCCGGCGATGAACGCGGTCCGAGCCGCAGCTGATCTGTTGGAGGACAACGTGGCCGATGACCTGTGGCCACTGCCGACCTATCAGGAGATGCTCTTCATCTTGTGAGGAGGCTCCGGCGTCAGTCATCCAGATGGGGGACTGATGCCCGGCCTTGTTGGGTCTGCGCTTGACCAGAGGCGGCTAGGTTTCGGTAGCGGCCGCTGCATGTTGCGCGACGGCATCATTCCCCCTGACGCGAACATCAACAGGAGCCCACGATGGCGTTGTCGCGCGCGGCCGCCCTGCTCGAGTCCATCTCGGGACGTGATTCTGAGCTGGACGAGCATGAGAGCGGGGGATTTGGTGGTCCTTCTAGGTTTTCTAGTAGTCCGATTCGCGCTGTCGTCGGTGGGCTCACGGGCAAGAGTTCCGATCCCGACCGGACCCCGCTCTCGTTGAGTGCAATTCCACGGGTTGTGCTGGTGATAGCCGCCGTCGGCTTGGCCGGGGTGGCGTATCTCGGATTCACCTACGTGTCGCGGCCAGCATCGCTTGCTGAACAGATGCCGTTGGTCTCATCGAGTGATGTCGAACGAGCAGAGGCGGCCGCAGGTGCGACGGGCTCCCAAGGGCAATCCCAACCTTCCGGTGATTCGAGCGCCGGCGTATCGGGTGCCGGAAACAGCGACAGCAAGGCAGACGGATCTGGCGTCGATGCCACCGATCCCAACAAGAGGATCACGGTCCATGTTGCTGGGGCTGTTGCATCCTCTGGCGTAGTTGAGCTTCCCGCGAACAGCAGGGTCGTGGACGCAGTGGCAGCGGCAGGAGGTCTGCGCCCCGATGCCGACCCAGATCGAGTGAACCTGGCGACGGTGTTATCGGACGGAATGCGGATCGTCATTCCCGTCAAAGGCGCTGACCCGCCAGCCGAACTACCGATCGTCGGTTCATCAGCAGCCCCGGATAGCGGTGGTGGTACAGGTGGCACTTCGTCGTCGGGTTCGGGCGGACTTCCTGCAAAGACGAACGTCAACTCGGCCACCGCAGAACAACTCCAGGCCCTACCAGGCGTCGGGCCCGCCACGTCCGCAGCGATCATCGCCAAACGTGAGAAGGACGGCCCATTCAAGTCGGTAGACGCGCTGCTCGAGGTTCGAGGAATCGGCGAAGCCAAACTCGAAGCGATTCGTGACCTCGTAACGGTTGACTGACTTCAAACATGGCGACCGTTGGTCGAACTGAAACCAAACTGGCGGCCTTCGCCGTTGTCGTGATGGCCGTTGCCCGTTACGGGACCGGGCTCGGAATGATCGGCCTCCCGTGGACGATCCTCGCTGTCGGTCTCGGCGGAGTTGGGGTTCGTTTACGGCGTATGACCCTGATAGGCGTCGCTGTATTGATCATCGTGGCATCGAGATCAACGGCACAATTGCACGCGCTGTCACGGCAGCTGCCAGAGGGGACCCAGAGCGGAATAGCCCGACTTGTCACCGATCCGACAGATGGGCAGTTCGACGTTCAAGTTGTCATCGAACTAGATGGACGGCGTTATGTCGCATCGTCAACGTTTTCTAACCAAGGCATGCTTCCCGAACTACTGGCAGGACAGTACGTGCACATCGAAGGGACAGTTCGTCCACTCCAGGGGGCACCCAGAGGATGGGTGCTGTCCAATCACCTCGCCGGTCGATTCAAAATCACTTCGGTTTCACCCACGTCCAGAGTCGACCCGCTCTACCGTCAGGCCAACGATCTACGCCGTCGAATCGATCGCTCCTCCAACGGCATGGACGAGGATCGAAGAGCGCTGTATCTGGGACTCGTCATAGGTGACGATCGATTCCAATCAGAGCTCCAGCAGTACAGGTTCAAAGCGTCAGGACTGACTCATCTGTTGGCCGTTTCGGGCCAGAACGTCTCTTTCGTATTGGCAATTGCCTCACCTCTGTTACGTCGCGCCGGACCCCGACTCTCAATGGCCATAGCCATATCGCTTCTGTGTCTGTTTGCTGTCGTGACCCGAGCGGAACCTCCCGTTCTGCGGGCAGTTGTCATGGCAACAATCGGATTGTTTGCCATCAGTGCCAACCGTGAGTCACAGGCGCTGTCGGTGCTGTCGCTGACCGTTGTCGTGCTCGTGGTCATCGACCCGTTGATAGTCCACGCAGTCGGATTCCAGCTCTCGGTGTTGGCGACATTAGGGCTCATCGTGTTGTCACAACCTCTGAGTGAGCGGCTTCCTGGGCCGATGTGGTTGAGATCGGCGATGTCTGTGACCTTGGCCGCCCAGGTCGCCACTGCTCCGGTGATCCTGGGGTTCAACGACGGGATTCCGGCGGTGGCAACTCCGGCGAACCTGATCGCAGTACCAGCGGCTGGGGTAGTGATGATGGGCGGGTTGACCGTCGGACTGTTCGCAGGATCAATCAGGGCTGATGTCGGCTCGATCCTGATGGTGCCGGTCGGATGGCTAGTTGACTTGATCGACTGGGTCGCCGCGTTCGCTTCGCGAGTTCCGCTTGCTCCACTCACTCCGATCCGCCTGCTCGCCATGGTCGTGACAATCACAGCGTGGCTCACCTGGCGAACGGGAGCACAGAGACGTCGACGGCAGCGCACGGATGACTCCGCCGGCCGTCAGCCATCCCGCTGGTCGCTCGAGGGAGTGATTGCAGCAACGCTGGTGCTACTGGTCGTCCTGGTCCTCGTGGCTCCTCGTCGCGCGGGCGTGGGTCTGGAGCGGATATCAGATGCTGCGGTCTTTGCCAACAACACCTGCAACACGCCGATCCTCGTCCTGTCCAAGGGGGCCAAAGGAGTTCAAGTGCTCGAGGCTCTCAGTGGGCTGCAGGTGAGATCGATTCCACTGGTCGTGACTGATGACAGCGCGTCAGCCCGCCGCGCTGCCGCGATGGTCGGCAAACAACACGCGATCGGTTCTGAGTCACACGAATCGAGCAACGACGGCGTGGACCCAACCGAGGTTGCGCAGTCGGCAATGCAAAGCTGTTGATAGTCGCGGCGGCGTGCCGGCCGCTGATTCGATGCTCCGAACGGCGTCAGAAGTCTGCTGGCGGTGGCCCGTGTAGATTCGGGGCTGTGATTCTGGAGTTGGGACCCGATAACCGGTTCGATATCACCTACCGGACGGTCATCATGGGCATCCTCAACCGGACCCCAGATTCCTTCTTCGACGGCGGCACCTATTTCGACTTCGATGCTTTCTTGTCCAAGGCCGAGCAACTGGTGCTCGATGGAGCGGACTTCTTGGACGTAGGCGGAGTCAAAGCCGGTCCGGGCCCGGTGGTCGAAACCGATGAAGAACTCCAGCGTGTGGTACCCGCCGTGGCCGCTCTTCGCGAACGGTTCGACGTCCCGATCTCGGTGGACACTTGGAACCCGGTCGTGCTCCGGGAGTCATTGGTTGCCGGAGCCGTGGTCGGAAACGACATCTCCGGGTTCGCCCATCCCGACTACCTGTCCATCTGTGCAGAGTTCGGGGCGTCGGTAGTAGCCACGCATATCCGCATCGGTCCGAGGATTGCTGACCCCGAGCC
>JAGQSZ010000079.1:8655-11611 GCA_020439285.1 Microthrixaceae bacterium | reverse complement strand
CAGATCCATCTGAAGGCCACCAAGGTCAAACAGACTCCTACCTGGCTCAAGGTCAACAAGAATGTCGACATCGCTGGTAGGTGTTCCGTCTCCTCTGGCAACCGAACCGAATACACGCACGTTGGTGGCACCGCGATGCTTTGCAACGGCAATTATCTCAGACCTGATTCCACGCAGGCTGGCAAGAGTGGGGTACGCCGTTCTAGCTAGGGCCATGGCTCCATGATGCCATCCGGGTCAAGCTCTCAGCGGACGATGACGACCGGACATTCAGCGTGGTTCACGACATGTGTAGTGGTCGAGCCCATCAGTGCACCGACGAACCCTCCACGTCCCCGGGATCCGACCACAACCAGGTCCGCGTCCTTGGACATTCTGATCAAGCGCTCACCCGAATGACCTTCGGCAACCACAGCATCAATCTCGACACCTTCGAGGTCACCCGACTCACGAACGGTGTCCAATGCTGCGTCAAGCATCGTCTGGGATGCGGCCTTCATGTCCATGGGATCCGGAAGCGCTATTTCGTATCCAGTACTGAGGAAACCGATGGAAAAGGTGGTTACCGGGCGCAATACAGTGCCCCTCAGACGGGCTTCTTTCGCTGCCCACCGGAGCGCGTGCACCGAATGATCAGATCCGTCGACTCCAACGATGATTCCTGCCACATCAGGTCCCTTCTCGGCGAGACCCAGACGTTAGCCCTGCTGTACCTTCCACCACCGATCAAGCTCGGCTATCGCCTCGTCGTGATCCATGGGACCGTGTTCGATCCTCAACTCGAGTAGATGATTCAACGCTCGACCGACCTCGGGTCCGGGAGCCAGGCCCAGGTGTTCCATCACTTCTTGACCGTCGAGATCGGGGCGGATCGCCGCCAACGCCTCTTGGTCTGCGAGTTCCGCGATCCGGGTTTCGAGTTCGTCTATCTCTGCCGACAGCCTCGCGGCCTTGTTCTTGTTCCGGGTGGTGCAATCCGCGCGGGTCAACGCGATCAGGTCATCGAGTTGCTCACCAGCATCACGAACGAATCGTCGCACTGCTGCGTCTGTCCAACCGGTCCCATATCCATGACCACGCAGATGCAGGAACACCAGTTGGGACACGTCACGAACAGTCTCCTTGTCGAAGCGCAGGGCCCGCATCCTTTCCCGGGTCATGCGAGCCCCAACCACCTCGTGATGGTGGAAGGACACCCCGTTGGGGCCGATCGCCCGGGTCTGGGGTTTGGCGATGTCGTGGAACAACGCTGCGAGTCTGACTTTGAGACGCGGCGGCGACTGTCTGACCACCGCAACGGTGTGAGTCAGTACGTCCTTGTGGCGGTGAATCGGGTCCTGTTCGAGCCGCATGGCCGGCAACTCCGGCAAGAAATGCGCCGCGAGGTTCGTGTCGTTGAGGAAGAACAGGCCCTCGCTCGGATCCTCGAGCACGACGAGTTTGCAGAGTTCGTCACGAATCCGTTCCGCGGAAACGATCGCAATCCGATCGGACATCGCCGTTGCCGAGGCGACCAGGTCTGGATCGGGTCGCAAGCCGTAGCCAGCGATGAACCGTGCCGCTCTCATCATCCGCAGGGGGTCATCGGAGAAGGACTCCACGGGAGTGAGTGGAGTTCGCAACACGCCGGCACCAAGGTCGCCGAGCCCGCCGTAGGGATCGATCAACTGCGGGTCGTTGCCTGTGACCTCGAGTGCCATGGCATTGACGGTGAAATCACGTCGGGACAGATCCGCGGTGATCTGGTCGCTGAATACGACCTCGGGTTTGCGACTGTCGGGAGTGTAAGCCTCGGCCCGATGCGTGGTGATCTCGTAATCCACGGAGTCGATCGAGCAGCCGATGGTCCCGAATCGTTCACCCTGGGTCCATACGGCGTCGGCTACCGGACCGACGATCGCCTTGATCTGCGGCGGTAATGCATTGGTTGTCAGATCGAGATCATGCGATTCGCCGCGGTCGCGTCCGACGAAGAGATCCCTGACCGCACCACCGACTAGGTAGAGCCGGAATCCGGCGGCGTCGAAACGTGAAGCTAGGGGTTGCAGATGAGCGAGTACTTCGTCTGCGCGGCTGGGAATCACGCGTCGAGGCTATAGGCCCGCCGGGTTCCGCTTGTAACGGCGCTCGTGTCGAAGTGATCAGTCGGAAGATATCTCTAGGTGAGGAATCGGCTCCGCAGGATGTCGACCACGGCCAACGCATCCTCGCCAGGACCGCCGTGGGTTGGCACCTCGGGGTGGATCTTCTCCCCGACGATCGCGCCGACGGTTGCCGCAGTCGACTCCGCCAACGCCTCGAGGTCATATCCCCCTTCGAGGAACGCGAGCCTGTGACCCGGTTCAACTAGTTGAATCAGGTCGGCTGTGATGTCGGCGAAGTCGCCGGAGGTGAGTCCCAGGTCGGTCAGTGGGTCTTTCCTGTGCCCATCGAAACCGGCGGAGATTATGAGCCAAGTCGAACCGTGCGATTCGACTAGGGGCGCGACGGTTTCCTCGATCGAACGGCGGTAGTGCTCACCTGTTGCACCCTCGGGCATCGGCATGTTGAGGGTCCACCCGAGGCCATCACCGCTGCCCCATTCGTCGACTCTTCCTGTGCCGGGAAACAGATGGTTCTGATGCCAGCTCACATAGAGCACATCGTCTCGTTCATAGAAAGCATCGCTTGTGCCGTTTCCGTGATGCGCATCGAAATCGACGATCGCCACTCGCTCACCAGCCGCCGCCAGAGAAGCCGCAGCAATCGCAGCATTGTTGTAGATACAAAAACCCATCGCACGCGTCGGTGTTGCGTGGTGACCCGGTGGGCGAACGGCCAGGAAAGCGGCATCCGCCTGACCAGCGCGTAGTCGCTCGACGGCATCGAGGCCCGCACCGGCGGCAAGTCGCGCGATTCGGGCTGAATCGGCAGAGACGTGTGTGTCGCCGTCGACATCGCCACCGCCTTTGTCACA
>JAGQSZ010000079.1:0-8628 GCA_020439285.1 Microthrixaceae bacterium | reverse complement strand
CTCTCACATAGGTGAGGTCATGAACTAGTGCCAGTTCGTCATCGGTGGCGAGGCGTGGTTCGGTGTCTTTGAGAGCCTCGTTCAAGCCATAACGGGCAAGGCCCGCGGACACTGCCTTGAGCCGTGCTGGGCGCTCAGGGTGATAGGGCCCGGTGTCATGGTCCAGGAAGCGCTCGTCGAAATAGCACAGGACCGCCATGTAAGAAGCGTATCCGGCGCCGGTGTCACATAACCTGCGATCGTTGGAACGAAGGCAAAGACAGCGGAATCTCAGCATCGGTCGTGACCGATTCATGATCGGTCACTGGCAGGCCGATCCCGAGATCGCGTACCTGAGCAGTCGTCGTCCTGCTGATCAGATAAAGCCTGAGAATCTGCGTGCCTGTTTGGACAAGTTGCGCCAGATGGGGTTCAAAGCGGTGATGACTCCGGCGCTGCACCCCGACGAGGCGATCGTCTTTCTCACCAACGGGTTCCAACAAGTTGATTCACTGGCGGTACTCGGCCACTCGTTGCGTACCCTGTCGCCGCCACTGCGAACGCCGGGGTCCAAGCTCCATCTGCGTCGAGGTCGGCGCAGTGATCTGCCGGTCATATTCGACCTCGACAATCGAGCGTTTCCACCAAATTGGCGTCTCGATGAAATGAGCCTGCGCGAGGCGCGCACCGCAACGACTCACAGCCGGTTCCGTGTCGCCGAACTGCGGGACAACGGTTCAGAGCCAATGACGGTCGGCTACGCGATCGCTGGCCGCACGGGCTCCATGGGATTCCTGCAGAGACTCGCGACCGACCCGAACTGGAGTGGCCGAGGAGTCGGATCAACATTGACCAACGATGCCCTCGAATGGGCGAGGTCGAATCGCTGTACGAGCCTCTTGGTCAACACTCAGAAGACGAATCGACGGGCCCTCGCGCTCTATGAAAGCCTCGGATTCGAACGAACGAAGACGCAGTTGACCGTTCTGCGATGTTCCCTATGACCCCGACTCTGAGACAGCGGCCCAGCGCCACACCGAGGCTCCCCCGGACAACAGCGGTCCTGGTCGTACTCGGGTCCGTGCTCTTGGGTCTGATCCCGATGGGCGGCGCGCAAGCAGCACCGTCTGAACGGTCAGCTGGCAACGTCGAGGCCCGCCGGACTCAGGACACCCAGGATGAGGCTGCAGAGTCAGCAGTTCAGATCAATTCGATTTCACCGTGGGTCGACAGCGAGGGCGAGTTCCAGATCAGGTTCACGGTCGCCTCGTCAGTTCCCGCTGACGCAGAACTGACCTACACCATCCATCAACCGCTGCGATCCACCCCGACTCGACCACTCCACGAAGTGCTCGACAATGTGATCGAGGGTAGTTCGCCCGGCAAGGTGCTCCAAGCTCCGGTAACTTCCCCGCTGAGCGAATTCGGAAGCAGCACCGGAGAGTCTCTGTTGTCGATTCCAGTCAGGTCACGGTCCTCATCGGATCGGACCCGGGCGTTTCTCCCAACCGCTGGGATCCATCCGGTGTCGATCATCATCACCAGCGCGAACGGCCCTGAACTGTGGAGCACTGTCGTCTTCCTCAACCATCTCCCCCGCGATCTGGGGACCGATGACGCATCAATGAACCCGATTGCTACTTCACTGGTGGTGCCGGTTTCGACATCTCCAGCATTGGTTTCTGGGAGTCCACGGTTCAGCGTCAGTGATGTCTCGCAACTCAACGCCGTGACGAACTTGTTGAGCAACGTTCCCACCGCTCCGCTCAAAGTGCTGCTGCGTGGTGACGTGATCGCAGGGCTCGACATGATGGACACCAACTGGGCCAATGACACCTTGGACAGGCTCAAGAAGGCTTTCAACGACTCGCAGGACTCGTCGGAGCCTGACTCCACAACAACCACCACGACGACACCACCGACCGATACGACCGTGCCGGGCGATACGACTGTTCCAAGCAAGCCGACGGTCCCCGAGAACTCAACAGTTCCAGGTGGGTCTGGCAACGAAGGCCTCGCTAAGGACTCGGCGGGCCCAGTGCTAGTCGCCGCTCCTTTCGTTGGATCTGACACCGAATCGATCGTGAAAGCCCAAGGCGGCGATGTTCTGCGCGAACAACTAGATCTGGGTATCGCTACCGCGAAGAGGTTGACTACACGTCCGCTGCTCAGTGCGTCATGGCTCATGGATGATCACCTAGGACCCAGTTCTGCATCGGAGGTCGAATCGCTGGGGTTCACCAGCGCAGTCGTCAGTTCCACTCAGGTGACACCCGAGGGTCGTCGACCCGGTTACGTCACGCGGATTGCTCCGATGCGGGTGGCTGGCACCAAGTCGCTACGCGTAGCTACTTATGACGACACACTTTCGGCCCATCTGGCCGACGAAGCGGTACCGGCCGCTACCCGGGCCCACGACGTGCTCACCTCACTGGTCGCGGATTGGTTCGACAACCGGTCATCGCGGGACCAGGTGCTTGATCCGACAGCGGTCTTGGTTATCCAGCCGACTGTTTCACCGATGACCGTTGCCGCATTGAGCGCAGCGATCCGAGGCAACGGACCAGTCCGCAACGCCACGAGCGACGACCTGTTGTCACCATCACCTGGCACCAACGTCGACGACAATGACCACGCAGTGGCCCTGCGCCCGCCAGCATCACGGTCCGGAATGGGACAGTTGATCTCGGACTTCAACCAGACTGGACAGTTGATCTCGTCGTTCAGCACCGCTGCCGCGGACGAACCATTGCTGGAGACATGGCGAATCCGAAACGCTGAAACACTTGATGCCTCGCTGAATGCCAATGACGCTACGGCGATTCACGACAAGATCCGATCCCAGATCGCCAAGAAGGGGTCCCAAGTCGTCCCGCCACCATCTCGACGGGTGCTGCTCGCCAGCCGCGACACCACGATTCCGCTGCGCTTCAAGAACGAACTCCCCTATGAAGTGAACCTGACCCTGTACGCCAGATCTCCCAGGATCGGCACGCCCGATGGAGAACCCATACCGATCACGCTGCGCCCCGGAGACAACCGGATCGATCTTCCCGTGGTTGTCCGTGCACCGGGTGAATCTCTATTGCGACTCCGGTTGACCACCCCGGATGGAGCAATGGCCGTCGCTGCCTTCGACATTCCAGTTCAGTCAACTGCCATCTCAGGGGTTGGCGCCGTGTTGTCGGTGGTGTCGATCCTGTTCTTGTTGTTGTGGTGGGCCGGCACCTTCCGTCGGGACCGACGAGCCAATGCCCGAGCAGACACCGCTCACCCATCCACCGTCGCGGACCGGCACTAGCTAGCGTTCCTGTGGTGGACGAGGTGCCGAACAACGTCAACGCGAATGACGCGACCGTCGTCGACGGCGACGAGGTGGACAGGTCCCCGTTGGCCGCGTCAGCGGGTCAGGTTCTTTGTGGTCGCTACAGGCTGCGGGCTTTGATCGGCAGTGGCGGCATGGCCCAGGTTTGGTCGGCGACTGACACGGTTCTCAACCGCGAAGTTGCGATCAAGATGCTCCACTCCCATTTGGCGAACGATGAGAACCTGGTGGCCAGATTCAAAGCAGAGGCGATCGCCGCTGCTCGGCTCAGTCATCAGAACATCGTCGGTGTGTTCGACACCTGCACCGACGCTGGCCGTGTCGCGATCGTCATGGAACTGCTCGAGGCGCGCACCCTGCGCGAGCACCTCAACGAGCACCACACGATCGAGGTCGTAACCACGGTACGTATCGCTTTGCGAGTCCTTGCTGCTCTCGAAGCCGCGCACCGAGCAGGACTTGTCCACCGTGATATCAAGCCCTCGAACATCTTGTTGTGCGACGACGGTCGCGTGAAGATCGCTGATTTCGGTATCGCGAAAATTGACGGCAACACCGATCTGACCCAAGCCGGTGGCCTGATGGGAACCGTGGCGTACCTGTCGCCCGAACAGGTCGCCGATGAACCCGTCGACGGTCGCGCGGATCTGTACGCTCTCGGCATAGTTATCTATGAGTGTCTGACCGGATCGACGCCGTTCCAGGCAGACACGAAACCGGCGATCGCCATCAAGCGACTCCACGCCAAGCCCGTGGATCCCCGCCGTATCCGAGCCGGAATCCCTCCTGAGTTGGCACGCACCATCATGTGCGCTCTCGAGCGTGATCCAGATGACCGATTCAGTTCGGCTGCTGATTTTCGGGCCGCTCTGCTCAACGGTTCTGTTCCACCGACCACCGTGGTGTCGACACCAATGGACGACACCGGCGAGCTACCTGCGCCGACAACCTCGTTTGCACGATCGGAACGTCGCTGGCTCCTGCCCGCCTTTGTCTTGTTCCTCATAGCCACTGCGCTGGTCACAGTTGCGTTGTTGTTGACCGACTCGGCCAAGGAGTTCTCCCAAAAGCCCGGGACCACTGCGTCGGTACCGGTAACTCCCGAGTCAGCCCGGCTGAAGATCACTGAAGCCGTACCTTTTGACCCCCAGGGTGACGGGCGTGAGAACAATCGCACTGCTGCGCTGGCGATCGACAGCGATACCTCTACCGCATGGAAAACCGAGGGTTATGAGCCGCCCGGTTTTTCGGGCAGGAAGTCCGGGGTGGGTCTGGCGTTGGAGCTGTCTGCCAGAAGCACAGTGGACCGGGTTTCGGTGACAGCATCAACCAACGGGTGGTCCGGCCAACTGTTCGTGGTCGACCATGACGCACTCGCCGATTTCGATCCGAGTTCGGCTGACCCGGTTGGCCAACTCGAGAATGTTTCGGGGCCTGTGGCTGTTGACCTCGATGGAAGCAAAGCTGTCCGGACCGGGGACGTGGTTCTCATATGGATCACCGACCTGGGCTCCGCCACAGATGATGGTCGCCACCGAGTCGAGATTGCCTCGGTCGAACTAGCGGGCACTCCGGGAGCCTGAGTTCTGATGGTCGAACCGTCGGGTCACTCCCGCGCACCAGACCCAGTTGCTGCACTCGTCGACTCTGCACGCAACGGCGACCGTGCCGCTTTGGAGCAGTTGCTCAAGGCGAGCTACGAGCGGATCTACACACTGTGCCGACGGATCTGTCACAGTCGAGAACAGGCCGAGGACGCGACCCAGAACGCTCTGGTCGCTATTGTTCGGGGACTCGACGGGTTCGACGGTCGCTCAAGTTTTTCGACGTGGAGTCACAGGATCGCGACGAACAGTTCACTCGATGAGTTGCGGCGCTCTGTCCGCCATCAGAGCACTTCGCTCAACTCAGATCCTCTGATCGACGACAGCGAGGCGGTGCTGTTCTCTGCACGTTCTGGACTGACTACGAACCCAGCAGGTGATCCGGATGACCATGTCATCAGATCAGAGACTCGTGAGGCATTGAGCCACGCTCTTGATTCACTTGATGACCGCTTCCGGGTGCCTCTGGTGCTCTGTGACGTCGCCGACTACGACTACGACGAGATCAGTCGGGTGCTCAACATTGCACCGGGAACCGTACGTTCACGGATCCACCGAGGTCGACGTCAGCTCGCGCTGATTCTGTCTGGAACGGACCTCGATCCACGTCGGGATTCCCAGGAGGATGCAGCCCCGGTGGATGCGAATGCCTGTGAGGACACCGCGGGTGAGGGTGGGGTTGCTAGGAGTGCCGGGAACCAGAGTGAGGTCCTGAACGTCAAAACGGACGAACCATGAACGACTCCGAGTACTCCGAACCCGATGTGAACGATTCGTCGTCGGCTGTCGAATCGCCCGCCGGTGCGCTTTCCGCTGATGAACGAGCGGTGCGCGAGCTTCTCCGCGAGACCCCTTCTGACATGGACTCGGCTTTTGCTGCAACAGCAATTGCCCAAGCTATTGAAGCACTGGAATCGAACGGTTCGGCTGGGACGGTCAGCTCTGTTGGTTCATCTGCGGGCATAACGGAGTTGTCTGCTTACCGCTCGCGGCGACAACTCAGGGCCAGAGCCCTGACTGGTGCCGCGGCTGCCGTCATCGCAGTTGTGGCAGCAGTTGGCTTGTTCATGGGTCTCCAAACAAGTTCGGGCGACAACATGGCAACGTCGGCACAGTCCGGAGAAAGCTCCTCTATGAACAAGAGCTCGAACGCCTTGGACAGCGCACACGGACAGGACAGCACCTCGGGAGACCAAGAGACCATGGGGACATCTGCCCGAGACGGCGAGGCTGGAATTACCCAGGAGATCGAACCACAGGCCCCTGAGGCCGGGTCCTCCCCCACCACTACCGTCATGGCTTCGTTTCCATACTTGGGGACCTTCGATACTCTGGCGGAGCTCAACTCCCGGTCTTCTGCCACGGTCAGTTCCGGACCTAGCAACGCCACGGGCGACGAAATCCAAGACCTCTATGCGTCCCCACCTGAAGATGTGAGTCGCTGTTCTGCTTCGTTGCGAGGTCAGAGCCTGTGGACCACGGGTTGGGCCATCGTCGCTGACCAGATGGTTGTCGTGACATCACAGGACCCCGGCGCGTCAGGGCCAACCGCCTTCTATCGAGCCCGCGACTGTTCACCGATGTGAGCAGCAACCAACAGGCGCCGTTGACTTTGAGCTTGGGGCAGGGGTGCTCAACTAGGCTCGGAATCCATGAGCCAGACCGAACCACGAGGACTTAATACCCAAGCTGGTGTGACTCGAACTGGTAACGGTTCAGATGACACCGGAGCCGACTGGGCAGATCAGGTGACCAACCTGGTCGTCGATTCCGTCGACAAGGTTCGCGATCGCACGACAGGCCCGATCCTGGAGTATTCAAGGGTCTCTGTGCACCTTGTCGTGGCGATAATGGTGCTACTCCCGATCACCGTTTTGATGTTCGCAGGTGTCATCAGGCTGCTCACCTGGGCTGTTGGCCGTGCTTGGCTGTCCTACACGATCATCGGATCCGTATTCATGCTGTTGGGAATACTTCTGTGGTCAAAGCGGTCAAAGCTACCGATCTGACCAGATTTCCATTCCATGATGCCTAGGGCCACGGGTCCGCGCCCTCACTGATCCCCATACGAGGAAAATTGATGTCCACTGACGACTCAACGCAAGACCAGGCGACCAATATCCGCAAGGTCGTCATCATCGGATCAGGCCCTGCCGGCCTGACTTCCGCCATCTACACCGCGCGAGCCAACCTCTCCCCCGTTCTCATAGAGGGCGAGCCTTCATCGACGAGTGATCAGCCCGGCGGACAGTTGATGTTGACCACCGAGGTGGAGAACTACCCCGGATTCCCCGACGGAATCATGGGTCCGGAGCTGATGAGCAACTTCCGCAAGCAGGCTCAGCGCTTCGGAACGGACATCGTCACCGCCAAGGTCTCCAAGGTTGACTTCAGCGAGCGCCCCTTCAAGATCTGGGTGGGTAGCCAGGATGGAGATCCCACCTATTTGGCGGAAAGCGTCATCGTTTCGACCGGCGCCCAGTCCTTGATGCTCGGACTCGATGCTGAGAAGCGGTTGTTGGGCCACGGACTCAGCACATGCGCGACCTGTGACGGCTTCTTCTTCCGAGGCCAGGAGGTCGCAGTCGTGGGCGGAGGCGACTCCGCGCTCGAAGAGGCGATGTTCTTGAGCCGTTTCGCCGAGAGCGTCACCGTCATTCACCGCCGTGACGAGTTGCGAGCCTCCAAGATTATGCAAGATCGTGCACTTGAACACCCGAAGTTGCGTTTTATGTGGAACACGGTCGTCGAGGACATCGTCGGTGAGACGACCGTCGAAGCGCTCGACGTTCGCAATGTTGTTACCGGCGAGACCTCTAGGGTCCCCTTCGCCGGCGTCTTCGTGGCAATTGGTCACAGGCCGAACACCGATTTGTTCAAGGGGCAACTCGAACTCAAGGACAACGGCTACCTGGTGACCCAAGATTCGACATCGCGAACCAACATCGAAGGTGTTTTCGCAGCCGGCGACGTCCAGGACGACTGGTATCGACAGGCGATCACCGCAGCGGGTAGCGGATGTATGGCTGCAATAGATGCTGAACGGTGGCTCGAGTCCCAAGGGGACTGACTGTGCGTTACCCGGCTGGTCCATCACAACTGTTCATATGCGGGCGTCGGGTGCGACCATCTGGAACAATTCTCGAACCGATCGGGTTTCACACCTCACCTCCGTGACCTAGTTTTGGACACGAGAAAGGACTGCTCATGGCTGCAAACATCGTGAACCTCACCGAAGGATCCTTCGACGAGGTCATAAACTCATCAGATCGCCCTGTCTTGGTGGACTTCTGGGCCGACTGGTGCGGGCCATGCAAGCAGATCGCCCCGATCCTCGATGAGATATCCGTGGAAAAGGAAAGCCAGCTACAGATCGCCAAGGTGGATGTGGAGGCCAATGGCGGTCTCGCTCTCCGATACGGGGTCAAGAGCATTCCGATGATGATCCTGTTCAAGGACGGACAGGTCGCGCATAGCCTCATCGGGTCACGGAGCAAGGACCAACTGCTCGCCGACCTCGCACCGCACCTCTAAATCGAACATTTGTTCGTCTCAACTGATGGTTGAGACATTCTGATAGTCCGGAGACTCCGATAAGCCTCGCTTCTCTCCCCCTGAATCCGGGTTCGAGTGGACCCGATGTGCTCGACATGCAACGTCGTTTGGGTGCCATCGGATTCATTCACTCGGACACGCCGGGTGAATTCGGTGACTCGACAA
>JAGQSZ010000078.1 GCA_020439285.1 Microthrixaceae bacterium | reverse complement strand
GAATGGCACCACGTACATGGTGCGGCCCTTCATCGCGCCCCTGTACAGAGCGAGCATCTCTTCCTTGAGCTCTGCCGGGTTACGCCAGTGGTTCGTCGGGCCGGCGTCGATCTCCAACTCACTAGCGATGAAGGTGCGGTCCTCGACGCGGGCGACGTCGGCAGGATCTGAAAGCGCGAAGTAGCTGTTGGGGCGGGCCTCATCGTTCAGCTTGCGGAAGCTGCCTGCGTCGACCAAGAGCTGGCAGAGGCGGTTGTATTCCTCTTCGGAACCATCACACCACTCGACAGCATCCGGCTGAAGGATCTCTTCCCACTCAGCTACCCAATCGATGAGCTTCTGATTATTGGTGGTGCCTGCCATGGTGGTCCCTCGCTGCTTCTTGACTGATTTCACTGGTTGGCCCAATTGGTGGGTTCAACCTGTTACGGAAAATGGCTGGATTGTTAGATGAGTGGTTCGGTAGACAGAGGTTCGGCCTAGACCAAGTATGGCCTGCGTGTTCCGGTCAGGTTTCCGGGACCGGTTCAGCGTGCGCCAGGAACGCTGGGGTTCCCATGTCTGACTCTGAGCCGAGCGACAAGGAGGTGGCGAGTCCTTGCGAGTCGAGTTCGAACTTGACCCGTTGACCCTGACGAAGCATCCGGAACACGGATCCTTCGATAGCACCCGGTGCGAGGTCGTACTCGGCCAAGTCAGTGTCGCTCACAACGATGCCATCGCTGGTCGCCGGGTCATATGACTTGATCACGCCTTGCACCGGATTGCTCCTCGGAGTCTCTACGAAGTGCCATCGGCCAGTCGGTCGAGGCACCCATCAAGGGTAAACGGTGGACTTGAGGCGCGGCAAAGCCGACCTGTCTGTTCCACAGCGGCTGGTCGCCAGAGAATGACTAAGTGGGGATCAGTCGAGTGGTGATCGCACTAGTGGCGTGCGCGCACGAATCCGATGCGAGTCGGCATTCAATGTGTGCAGGAGAGCCCGGGGAGCGGCCAATCGCTCGCCGGGGAAACCGCTGGGTTCAGTCCTGTGCAGGTGCCTTGGGGCGGGCAACCGGCTTGGTGACCTTGCCGGCCTTGATGCATCGGGTGCAGACGTTCATCCGCTTGGTAGCACCACCGACCTGGACACGAATGCGCTGGATATTGGGATTCCAGCGACGCTTGGTACGACGGTGCGAGTGGCTCAGGCTCATGCCGAAGATGGGTTTCTTATCGCATACGTCGCAGACGGCGGCCATTGTTGTCTCTCGCTGGATCTCGTAACAGTGTGATTATGGAACTCGCCCGAGTGGCCAATGCAGGCAACGAAAGGTGCTACCGATCGCGGGCTTGCAGCCAACGGCAAATTACCGACCGGCCATCCTAGCTGGCGACTGGGATAGAGGCCAAAGCGGTAATCCGATGGCTCATGTCACGGGTAGGCTCGGGGCATGGCGTTGGTCAACGAGTTCCGCGCCGGAGACCTGCGAGAAGCGCTCCTCCGGATTTCTGGGGTACTTCAGGATCACGCGGATGCGCTCGACTCCTTAGACGGACCCGATACTGGCTCGGCGGGTTCGGCAATCGCCACCACGATGTCGGCCGCGCTCGAAGGAACCGAGGCAGCCGGCGACCTGGTCTCGCTCACATCGCTGTTGGAGCGAAACGCCCGAGGCGCTCCAACAGCGAAGGAAGCTTGGATCGTTGGCGAACTATTCGGTGCCTTTGCCGAGGTCTCATCGGGGGCCGACGTGATCAACGCTGAAAAGTTTGCGCTGATCCTCGAGCTCACTGCGGAGAAGGTCCAAGGCGGAGCGGTTGAACCGGGCGGTTTGCGGGCCGTTGTCACAGCATCGTCGGTTGGTGCGCTCCGAGCGGTAGACCAGGGGCTGTCGCTGGCTGAGACCGTGATATCAGCCGCTGATGAGGGCCTCGATGAACTCGAGTCTGGCGTCGGAGTCAATCCGAGGTTGGCCAACGATGGCGTCGTTGATGCCGCCGGCGCTGCTTTCTTGTTGTTCCTCGATTCCATGGCCGCGGTGGTCACCGGCGATCCGCTTCCACAAGCTCCAGTGGCCGCTGAAGCAGAGCCGGGCAGTAGCGGGTGTTGGTACTCGATCACATGTGAGGTGAAACCTGCTTCCGCCGGCCCTGGTTCGGCCAAGCAGACAAATGAGCAGTCCTCCTGGATCGAATCGTGTTCCTGGCTCGAATCGACATGGAACGAAATGGGGCGCTTGACCCGCTTCGACATGAACGACGGGCGGTGCTTCGTAGGTTTGGAAACCTCAGATCCGGGCAGGGCACTAGAGACATTGTGTTCGATCGGACTTCCCAGCGAGTTGAAGATCGGTTTGGTGGGCGCTGGTTCAACAGGAGAAGTCGACGGATCTCCAAGCGCCGCCCACACGTCTTCGAACTGACGCGCCCGGTTCCAATATGACCGATACCCCATTGAGTCTCGAAGATCTTGCGTCGATGGACGTGAGTCGGCTTGTCGGTGTTGGGCCTCGCAAGGTCAAGGCGTTGAACGGGTTGGGAATCGACTCGCTGTTGGATCTGTTGATGCACTACCCGCGCCGGTACGTGGACCGCAGCAGTCCTCGCCGAATCCGGGAACTCGCGGATGGTGAGGACTCCTTGGTCCTTGCATCTCTGCGGGATGTCGAAAGTCGCTACACGAAGTCCCGTCGGTCGATGGTCACAGCGACATTCAGTGACGGCTCCGGGTCGATCCGTTGCACGTTCTTCAACCAACCATGGCGACAGAGACAACTCGAGGCCATCGACGGAGCCGAGGTCGCTTTGTTCGGCCGAGTCGAGTTGTTCCGCGGACGTGCACAGATGACCAACCCGCTGGTTGACCTGATCGGGGATCAGACAGGTCGAATCGTCTCGATCTACCCGCTGAGCGAGAAGTCCGGCCTGAGTTCATCAGAGATCGCGTCGTGGGTGGCGCAGACTCTGCGTCGGTCTGCGAAGCGCGGGATTCTCGACCCGGTGCCGACTTCGATCCTCGGACACCTTGGACTCATTTCTCGTGGGGATGCCCTTGGAGGCATTCATGTGCCGGAGTCCATGGCACACATGATGACCGCCAGGAAGCGACTCGTGTTTGACGAGTTGTTGCGAATCCAGGTCGCTCTCGTGGTTCGGAAGCGACAGATCGAGCGGGAACAGATGGGGTTCCGCCACCTGCCTGATGGGCCAACCGCACGCTCCGAGCCGATACTCGAACAGTTTCTAGAGTCCTTGCCCTACGAGATGACCGGTGCCCAAGATCGGGCGGTGCGGGAGATCACCAAAGACCTGTACTCCCCGGTTCCCATGCACCGCCTGTTGCAGGGTGATGTAGGTGCAGGAAAAACACTGGTCGCAGTAATGGCTCTTCTGACGGTCATCAAAGCCGGGCATCAGGGAGCGTTCATGGCGCCGACCGAGGTTCTGGCCGAACAACATGCCCGGTCGATTGGGGCGATGGTGGAGCAGCTTCGATTGCAGGACGATGGTTCTCTGCTTGGGGAACGGCCCTTGACCGTTGCTCTGCTTACGGGTCGGGCTCGGGCGGCGGAGAGTCGAAGGATTCTGGAGGACCTGGCATCCGGGCGGGTGGACATCATCGTTGGAACCCACGCACTTATCGAAGAGCGTGTGAAGTTCTCGTCGCTTGGACTGGCAGTCATCGATGAACAGCATCGATTCGGGGTCGAACAGCGTGACGCTCTGCGGTCGGGTGGGGCAGGTTCGGACACTATGCATCCAGATGTGCTCGTAATGACCGCGACTCCCATCCCTCGTACCGCGGCGATGACGGTCTATGGCGATCTGGACATCACAGTCCTAGATGAGCTCCCACCCGGTAGGACTCCTGTGACGACGACGTGGGCCGCGTCGGAACTCGATGAGGCCGCAGCGTGGGATCTCGTTCGGTCCCAGGTCGATGCTGGACATCAGGCATACGTCGTATGTCCGTTGGTCGAGGGCTCCGACAAAGTGGAGGCCGCATCAGCTGAGGAGACCTATGAGCAGCTGTCGGCTGGGGAGTTGGCTGGTCTGAGCCTTGGGCTTCTTCATGGACGGGTGTCCTCTGATGACAAAGACGCTGTCATGGAATCGTTCCGTTCGGGTCGAGTCCAGGTCTTGGTCGCGACCACCGTGATTGAAGTGGGTGTTGATGTTCCCAACGCGACGGTGATGGTGATCCTGGACGCCGACAGGTTCGGACTGGCGCAGTTGCACCAGCTCCGTGGCCGAGTAGGCAGGGGAGCGGACCAGTCCCATTGCGTGCTGGTCACCCATGGAGAGACATCGCCAGATGGGACCGCGCGGCTGGATGCAATGGTGTCCACAACTGATGGGTTCGAATTGGCTGAGGTCGATCTGGAACTGCGCGGTGAGGGCACGATCATGGGACAACGACAGAAGGGTCGTTCGGATCTCCGCCTGGCTTCACTGCGACGTGATGCCGAGTGGATCGTCAAGGCACGTGAAGCAGCTTTTGGCCTTGTTGACGATCCGGCATATAGCGCTCAACTCCAGCAGATCCAAGCAGAAACAGATGTCGTTCTGGGCGCTGAGGAGGTTGAGTTTCTCGAGAAGAACTGAGTCTTTCGTCATAGGAGTGGACATGCGTTGATGTCGCATCGCTCCGGGGCCAAGGGAGACGGACGGCCGCTCATTGCCGCAAGGTTCCCTCGAGAGAGACCCAGTCGAGCCTCACAGCACCCGGCTTGTGACCATGGGGTGCAAGAATCATTGCTGCTCAGCAGACTCCTAGTACCGTCACTTCATCGATACTGATAACGCCGCTAGGCCAAACCCAATGGCCCTCGCCGCCGACGAGAGGCGCGACTTGGCCGACTTCCTCGCTACGCTCACTGATGACGAGTGGGCCACTCCTTCATTGTGTATTGGCTGGTCGGTGCGTGATGTTGTTGCCCACGCAGTCAGCTACGAGCACCTCGGATGGGCTGGTGCGATCGGGCGCCTGGCGCGTGCCCGGTTCAACGGTGAGCGGGCCAATGCCATCGGCCTGGCAGAGTCCGAGCGTGCCTCAACGGCCGATCTGGTGCGCACGCTTCGAGATCACGCCCAGCCACGGGGATTGACCTCCGGCTTTGGTGGTCGGATTGGTCTTACCGACGCCCTGGTCCACCACCAAGACATCCGACGACCGCTCGACCGACCCCGAGCCATCCCAGCCGAGCGCGTTGTCGTCGCTCTCGACTTCGCCCTACAAGCGCCGCCGCTCCCGTCCCGCAAGAAGGCACGCGGGCTGCGCCTCGTCGCCACCGACCTCGACTGGGCCACTGGCAGGGGCCCCGAGGTCTGCGGCACGGGCGAAGCGTTGCTCCTTGCTGTAGCTGGCCGGCGGCCTGCCTTCGACGACCTTGAAGGTCCAGGACTTGACCTGTTCAGATCAGATCAGGCTGACTGCTACCCGTCACGACATCGTTCTGCTCATCGAAGAGTGTGGGCGAGACCGGCGAGTTCAGTCGGGTAGTTGCAACCGCACGATTTTGCGTTCGCGTGCAGCGCCCCAATCAAGGTTGCGTTGATCACATGTCCGATGTCTCCTGCGGCGACTGGCACATAGCAGCGCTAGCAAACCTGGGATGGCTTGATACAAGTACCAGCGTCATCTGGACCGAGCAGGCGTCGACCGGGCCCATACCAGCGGCTCCTCCGACCTGAGAGCCGTTGGGTCAGTCGTCGGAGATCAGAGTTAGTGTTTCGCCCGTGATTAGCTCTCTGAGGACAACTCGAATGGCCGCCGTTGCCGCGGCTTTCGCAGTTGTGTGTTCCCTGGCCGGGTGTAAGAACGCCGACCCGGTGGGCGAGGCGTCGTCGACCACGGCAGCGAGCGAGCATGGTTCCCATCTTGCGCCGCCCCAGGTTCGAGTCTCGCAGGTCAAGCGGTCCGGTCCCGGCCCAGAGGTGGGGGATAAATGGACCGCTGATGTTGCGCTGAATGTGTGCGGTCAGTACCTGGAGCCGCCAGCTGGTGAAGCGGTCAGAGGCGTGAGGGCCAACGCGGATGGGAGTGTGGAGATCGCTCCAACTTCTGAAGATGAGGCCGGTCACAACGCGAACCTGGCGGCGTACATTGAATCCATCGGAGCAGAACTGGCGACTGGGTCGCTCAAGTTGCCAGCGGATCTGAAGCCGCCAGAGATCCAAGTCCGAGAGGACAAGGTCGCCGTTGCCGGAGCGACGTTCGTGGACGGCGAGACTTGTGGCGACGTGACCGGGAAAGTGGAGGTCTGGGTATATTCACCTGAAGCGGTCAAGACCGGAGACGGGCTTGTAGTCGTAGCCGAGAATCCTCAGGACATCCCGTTCTTTGCGGATGGCATGGCTTTGGTCGTGACTTTCACACCGGAGTCCTCCTTGCCAACCCTGCCGCCTTCAGCCGCGTTGAGATCGTCAGTCGGTTCAGGAAACTGAATGGCGCTTCGCGTTGTAGCGGGCACGTGCCGGGGTCGGCGACTAGCGACACCCGAGGGTGATTCAACCCGACCGACATCTGACCGGGTGCGTGAGGCGACTTTCAACTCTCTGGACGCGCACGGATTCGTCGAAGGAGCGAACGTTCTCGATCTCTTCGCCGGGTCGGGGGCCATGGGAATCGAGGCATTGTCACGAGGCGCAGACCGGGCAACCTTCGTTGACAGTTCCCGCGCTGCTGCCACGGTGGTCGAATCCAACTTGCGAGCGTGTGGATTCACCGAGCAGTCCTCGGTTGTGCGCATGGATGTGTCGTCGTTCCTGAACTCAGACATCGGAAACTTCGACCTGGCCATACTCGATCCGCCCTACTCGTATGATCAATGGGCCGATCTGTTGTCCCGGTTGGATTCGACGGTTGTGGTGATCGAATCGGACCGCCAGATCATCGATCCGCAGGGCTACTCTGAGTTCGGACCTGTCACCTATGAAGTGATCAGGCAACGGCGCTACGGAAGTACCGTGGTAACCATCGCAGTCTCAAAGCGTCGTGACGACCACGGCGGGCAAACGGAGGACCGTCAATGACATCAACCGTGTTGTATCCGGGATCCTTCGACCCGATCCACAACGGTCATGTGGAGATCGTCGAAACCGCTGCCCGGCTCTTCGACCGAGTCGTGGTTGCAGCCATGCGGAACCCTCAGAAAGGGGAACCGCTGTTCACCCTTGATGAGCGCAGGGACCTGATAGTCGATTCGCTGAGCCACATTCCCAATGTTGAAGTGACCATGTTCTCATCGTTGGTGGTGGACCTCGCTCGTGACGTAGGAGCCAACTTCATCGTCAAGGGGCTTCGAGCAGTGTCGGATTTCGAATCCGAACTCCAGATGGCCCAGATGAACAAGTCCATCTCCGGTGTTGACACACTGTTTGTGCCCTCGGCATCACGTAATTCGTTCCTGGCTTCGAAATTGATCCGCGAGGTAGCTCGATTCGGCGGCGATGTGAGCACAATGGTGCCCGCCCCGGTTGCAGCACGCCTCAAGGACAAGGTCCCGGGCTAGGACCCATCTTTTCTTGGAGGCCAGATGAGTTCATCGAGAAGCGATGATCGCCTAGATCCCAACGCCGAGGGCCGTGGAATGGATTCCGACGGCGACTACCTGATGCCGGAATCCGACGAGATCATTCGTCGGGTCATGGCCATTATCGAGTCGTCCCCGTCGATGCCGATGTCATCCTCGGTGCGCGTCAACAAGGATGAGGTTCTCGAGATGCTCGAGGACGCGTTGGAGCGACTGCCGGTAGAGGTCCGTGAAGCGAAGTGGCTTCTGAAGGACCGTGACGCATTTCTTGCTGAGCGCCAACGTGAAGGCGACACGATCGTTGAAAAGGCCGCTGCCAACGCAGCGAGACTCGTCGAGAAGCGCGAGGTGGTCAAGAACGCTCAATCCAGAGCGGAGGAGATCCTTGACGACGCCGAACGCAACGCCAGGCGACGCCGCAGAGAAGCTGATGACTACTGCGACCAGCAACTCGCTCGCTACGAGAACGCGCTGGTCAAGTTGCACCGACAAGTAGGCAAGATGCGTGACCGGCTAGCCGCTCCAAGCGTCGAGGAATCTGAACTCGGTGCAGCCGCGCAGAAGGCTGCTAGGTCCCCCAAGGCGTCAGGTGGACCACGGACCGGGCAAACCAAGGCTGTGCCAAAGCGGGCAGCTCAGCAGCGGCCAAGCGCGCCCCCGAAAGCGCAGGCCCGGCCGGCTCGACCACGCCCAACTAAGTCGGAACCACCGGCCGATTCAGGACACGGCTCACGACCGATCGTGTTCGACCAAGACGAATGACCACTGTCGGACCCACTATTGGCGTCCATGACCTGCTCCGCAGGCGCGGATCCCGTCTTGTTGTCAACGCGACCGTTGACCTTGGCGGCGCTGAAACATCGACGGCATCCATTCCTGACGGTACCGAGGTGTCGGCTGAGGTCACCTTGGATTCGATCAACGACGGGATCGTGCTCACCTCGGAGTTGGATGTTCCCTGGAGCGGAGAATGCCGTCGATGCTTGGAAATGACTTCCGGGATTGTCCGAGTCGACGTCCACGAGGTCTACAGGGTCGACCCGGTGGATGAAATGCTTCCGATAGTCAACGAGGAGATCGACGTGGGGGGAGCGTTGCGTGATGCAGCTGTCCTGAGTCTTCCGATCGCTCCACTCTGTAGCGATGACTGCCGGGGTCCGCTCCCATCGGAGTTCCCCGTGATGACTGCCACGGACGAGTCAGCCGAGGTTGTGGATCCTCGATGGGCGGCCTTGTCTGAGCTCCGCTTCGACTCAGCTGATGACAGTGACTAAAGTGTCCTCTCCGTGTCGAACACACCCCTAGGGGTGGCTTCGATGTGCAAAGCCCGAAGCGGTATCGAACCGCAGAGGCTGATGTGATCGACTGAACGAACAACGGACTGATCAACCGAGCGAGAGTCAACCGAGTAAGAGACGATGGCCGTACCGAAGAAGAAGACATCCAAGTCGAAGAGCCGGAGTCGACGCGCCTCCAACTGGACGCTCGAGACTGCACCACGCAGCACCTGTCCGCGGTGCCGCGCGGTGAAGCTCCCTCACGTCGTTTGTGGCAACTGCGGCTGGTACCACGGCCGCCAGGCGATCGAAGTCGACTGAACGACCCGCTTTCCGAACCAATGGGCGAGAGCCCATGTCTGGTCGGGGCAGTTGCTCAGGTCAAAGGGTTGCTCGGCCGGGTCGACCGACGAGTCCGACCGTTGGGTCATACCCTCGTTGTGAAACGGCCTTGTGAGCAGTCGTCGTCGTTTATTGTGTGCCCGGAAGTGAGGAGATAGAGCTGTGGCATCCGAATTGGCAAAGCCGGATCGTGCCGGCGTCCTAGACGGTATCCGAAGTCAGCTGGCTGACATCCTTGAGGTGGATCCGGGGACCATCAACGAGGGTGATTCGTTCACTGAGGACCTGCACCTGGGCTCAATCGAGCTGATCGAACTCGCAGAGGCGATCGAGGATGAGTTCGACAAGTACAGCTCCGGATTCCGGATCGAGGATGAGGACCTCGAGGATCTGAAGACCGTTCGCGACGCTGTTGATTACGTCCTTGGCAGACTCTGAGACTTCGATTCCAGAGCCACGTGCGGCCCTGCTGACACGATTGGGCTACCGATTCAGTGATCCTGATCAGTTGGACCTGGCTTTGCGTCACCGGTCATGGTGCGCGGAGAACGGTGGAGTCGAATCCAACGAACGCCTCGAGTTCTTGGGCGACGCCGTCCTTGGTCTGGTCATCACGGATCATCTGTATCGACGCGCTCCTGAGGAGAGCGAAGGAGTCTTGGCGAGGAACCGCTCCGAGATCGTTTCGTCATCGGCCCTGGCCGTATTGGCTCGCGAGATCGGGCTTGGCGATTCGCTTCTGTTGGGCAAGGGAGAGGTCGCGACCGGTGGGCGTGACAAGACATCGATCCTGGCTGACGCTCTGGAGGCGGTCATCGGAGCCGTGTTCATGGATGGCGGAATGGAAGCCGCCGAATCTGTGATCATCGAGGTGGCTGGCGATCTTCTCGAGACGATTCTTGAAGGTGACGTCACAACCGATCACAAGTCCAAGCTCCAAGAACTAACCGCACGCGATTTCGGCGGACTGCCCGACTACCGTCTTGAAGAGACAGGGCCTGAGCACGACAAACGGTTCTCGGCAATAGTGGCAGTGGATGGGGTGGTCCGGGGGTCGGGCCAGGGACACACCAAGAAAGCAGCAGAACAGGCCGCAGCGTTGGCGGCACTGGAGTCATTGGCAGACGAAGGCGAACTGGATTCCGTGACAGGGGATGCGAACCCCGACGGTGTCCCGACAGGAGTGGAGAAGGACCATGCTTGAGATACCGGAGTTGGAGATACTCAGACGAGATCTCGAAAGGGAGATCAACGACCGAAAGATCAAAGAAGTCGATCTTGGTGTCGTTTCGATGGTCAAGCCGCTGACCAAGAAAGCGTTCGTCGCTGGACTGGAGGGCATGAAGATCACGGGTGTCACCCGCAAGGGCGTGCTGATACTGGTCGGTATCCAAGGAGATCACCTGCTCGTGATCGAACTTGGTGATCAGACACGACTCACCCGCAATCAGGCCAAGGACGCGACTGAACCCGGAACGGCGCTCACGATCACCTTCACCCAAGGCGGGCAGCTTCGTGTAGTGGACCCGAAGAAGCAGGCCAAGATCGAGTTGATCGAGGCGGACAAACTTGCCGAGGTTCACCCTGAACTAGAGACACTCGGCGTCGACCCTGTTGATGAGCCCATTTCTTGGACCACCTTTGGTGAGGGCCTGTTGCGTCGCGACGGCAAACTCAAGTCGATCCTGATGGATCAGTCCTTCATCATCGGTATCGGTCCGATGTACTCCGATGAGATCCTGTTCCACGCCGGTCTGCGCTTCGATCGCACGACCGCCAGCCTGTCGACCCAGGAGATTCGACGGCTCTACCGGGCACTCGTCGAAACCGTGCACGATGCCGTCAAGTACGGCGGAACCACCATCGGCGACGACGGCTGGATCGGACTACTGGGCGAACCCGGCGGATACGGCGAGTACATCACGGTCTACAAGCGTGATGGCGAGATGAGCCCCAGGGCCAGAGGCCCTATCGTCAAGGCCCGGTTCGGGAGCGGATACACCTATTACTGCGAACAGACCCAGGTCTGATCCCAGGCGCTAACTGTCACTATTGGGAGTGTCGTGTTCCTCAAGAGTCTCAACATAAAGGGATTCAAGTCCTTCGCTGATGCGGCGACGCTCTCGTTGGAGCCGGGCGTAACCGTCGTGGTCGGCCCCAACGGATCTGGAAAGTCGAATGTCGTCGACGCGATCGGTTGGGTTCTCGGTGCTCAGAAACCGTCCACTGTCCGCTCGGGCAAGATGGAGGACGTCATCTTCGCCGGGACGTCCAAAAGGGCAGCACTCGGTCGCGCCGAGGTATCGCTGACCATCGACAACTCTGCCGGGATGCTCCCGATCGAGTTCACCGAGGTGACCATCACGCGGTTGTTGTTCCGCAACGGCGACAGCGAATATGCGATCAACGGGGTGCCGTGTCGGCTGCTCGATATCCAGGATCTGCTGTCGGATTCGGGCGTCGGTAAGCAACAGCACGTGATCATCTCACAGGGCAATATCGACGCTGTCCTTAACG